>NZ_JBDJLM010000034.1:0-53918 GCF_039673365.1 Pseudomonas sp. TWI923
CGCGCTCCCCCTCTGTGACCGTGTTTAATGGGGGGGCGCGGGCTTGCCGGCGATAGGGCCAGCAGCCTTCACGGAGCCAGTGCAGCCGGACGGTGACCGACCAGGGGCTCATGGCTGGCCTCGCTCTCGTCGTCCCCATCCAGCCGCACCAGCTGCGCCGGCACGCCGGTCGCCGCGCCCCAGTAATAGATACCCAGCGCTGCTGCAGCCACGACCGCCGTGTCGAACGGATGCCCGATCACCCCCAGCCCGCCAAAGCTGCCCAGCCACGACAGCAGGATGGTCACGGCGTAGAAGCCGATCAGCCAGGCCGACGAGCGCACTTGCTGGCCAATGGAAAGGTGCTCGGTGGGCACGAAGCGGCGGCACAGCAGGTACAGCACGAACATCACGATCTGCAGGGCCAGCAGCCACGACACGGTGTTCCAGCCCGACCAGTAGACGATCAGCGCGGCGATGATGAACGACAGCGGGCCGAGTACTCCCATGCCCTTGACCCGGAACGGGCGCGGCATATCCGGGGCCGTGCGGCGCAGGGCGGCGACGGTCACCGGCGCCACCGCGTAGCTCAGCACCAGGGCGGCCGAGACCACGTTGATCAGCGCCTCCCAGGACGGGAACGGCAGGGTCCAGAACACCGACAGGGCGAAGGTCAGCCACAGTGCCGGGCGCGGGATGCCGGACTGCTCGTCGATGCGGGTGAAGTACTTGAAGAAGGTGCCGGTCTGCGCCCAGCCATAGATCACCCGCGGGGTGGCGTTCATGTAGATGTTGCCGCAGCCGCTGGGCGAAACCACCGCGTCGGCCACCACCAGGTAGGCCAGCCAGCCGACGCCCAGGGCCAGGGCGATGTCACGGTAGGGCAGGGCCAGTTCCTTGGTCACCCCGGCCCAGCCATTGGCCAGCATTTCGGTCGGCACGCTGCCGAGGAAGGCCAGTTGCAGCAGGGCGTAGATCGCGGTGGACAGCAGGACCGAGAGGATCAGCGCGATGGGGATGGTGCGCTGCGGGTTCTTCACTTCGCTGGCCACCGAGATGATCGGGGTAAGGCCCAGGTAGGCAAAGATGATGCCGCCGGCCGACACGGCCATTTCCACGCCGGACATGCCGAACGGGGCAAAGCCCTGCACCTCGAAGTTTTCCGGTTTGAAGAAGGTGAACAGCACGCCGATGACCAGCAACGGCACGATGAACTTGAACACGCTGACCAGATTGTTGGCCTTGGCGAAGGTCTTCACGCTGCGGTAGTTGAGCGCGAAGAACAGCCCGAGCAGGGCGAACTGCACCAGCCAGCCGAGCACGGTCGGGTCGCTGGAACCGGCCTTGGTCAGGCTGGGGAACCAGGCCGCGGCGTATTGGCGCGAGGCAACCACTTCGATGGCGATCAGGCTGGAGAAGGCAATCAAGGTAATGAAGCCCATCAGGTAGCCCAGCAACGGGCCGTGGGAATACACCGGGTAGCGCACCACGCCACCGGCGCGCGGCAGCGCAGCGCCGAGCTCGCAGTAGACGATGCCCAGCAGCAGTACGGCGAAACCGCCGAGGAACCAGGAGAGGATCCCGGCCGGGCCGGCGATGGCCGACACGTGGCTGGCGGCGAACAGCCAGCCGGAGCCGAAGATGGCGCCGAGGCCGATGAAGGTGAGGTCCAGCAATGACAGCTGTTTCTTGAATTTGCCTGACATGGGGTCGCCTTTTTGTAGGTTTTGGATAGGCAGGTCTGATGTCACGATGCGGCTTTGCGGGCCGCGTTCTTGTAGGTCATGGGGCGGCTTGCGTGGGGCATAGAGTGGACCGATTGAGGCGGGGGTTCTTGATGGTTTTCGGCAAGGGGGATGACGAAATCGGCACAGTTCGCGAAAGCGCTGGTGAAGGGCGATGTGGCTGGATAGGCTGCAAATGGCTGTGCCGGGATGACGCGGATTTCCTGTAGGAGCGCAAGCCCTTCAGATGGCGGGCTTGCCCCGCGAGAGGCCAACAATCAAGAGCGAAGATACTGATGCCCCAGCAACCTCTCGCAACCCTCTACCAGCAGCTCGACCAGCACCGCCCCGAGTCCTTGGAGGCGCTGCTCACCGGGGTGGTCTGGCTGCTGCCGATGCTCGACGTCATCGCCAACGCGGCGATCTTCATCAAGGACGAGCAGGCCCGTTACGTGCTGGCCAACCGCACCCTGGTGCAGCGCTGCGGCCTCAAGCAACTGCAACCCCTGCTGGGCAAGACCAGCGCCGAAGTGTTCCCGGCCCGGCTCGGCCCCGGTTACACCGAACAGGACCGCCGTGTGCTGGAGCAAGGGTTGGTGCTGGAGGACCAGCTGGAACTGCACCTGTACGGCAGCCGCGAACCGGGCTGGTGCCTGACCCACAAGCGCCCGCTCTACGATCCCGCCGGCAGGATCATCGGCCTGGTGGGTATTTCCGTGGATCTGCAATCCGCCGCCGACACCCACCCCGCCTATCAGCGCCTGGCTGCGGTGGACGCGCATATCCGCGCGCATTTTCACCAGCCGATCAGCATGGGCGAGTTGACCCGTATCGCCGGGATTTCAGTGGCGCAGCTGGAGCGCTACTGCAAACGGGTGTTCCACCTGACGCCTCGGCAGATGATTCATAAAGCCCGCCTGGAGCACGCCCATCAGTTGCTGCATTCGGACCTGCCGATCACCGAGGTCGCCCTGCGCTGCGGCTACACCGACCACAGCGCGTTCAGCCGCCAGTTCCGGCAACTGACCGGGTTTACCCCGAGGCAGTATCGCCAGGCGACGGCTCAGGAGGGTTGAAACAGCGCCTTGGCTTCATCGAAACACTGTTCGGCAATGGCTGAACGCGGCGCGCTACGGCGCAGCAACAGGCCCACCGGGCTGTGGATGCTGGCGTCGGCTACCGGGATGATCCGCAAGTGCGTGCTCAGCTCTTCCAGGCCGCAATCCAGCGGCATGATCGCGCAGCACACGCCCGCATTAATGGCCTGGATCAGCTGGAAGGTCGAGTCGCTTTCCAGCACGGAGTTGGGTTCAAGGCCACGGCTGCGCAAACTCAGGTCAAGTGACTGGCGGTAATGCATGCCCTTGCTCAGCAGGCCAAGCGGAATCTCGCCGAGTTCGTCCCAGCGCAGGGTGTCGGCGTCGAACTGAAAGTGCCGGGTGTCGTGCAGCAGGCCCATGGTGGTGGTGCTCAGCTCGATCACTTCGAAGAAGCTGGCATTGACCTGGTCGAGGTAGCAGATCCCTAAGTCCAGCTGGTTGCGCGACAGGCCGTCGATGATCTGCTCGGAGCTCAGCGACGACAGCTGGAAGCTCAGCTCGGGGTATTTCTCCCGCAGCGGCAGCAGCAGTTGCATGGGGTTGAAGCTGGCCAGCGGCACGGTGCCCAGGCGCAGGCTGCCGACCACCTGGCCACGGCAGCTGGCGGCCTCGGCCTGCAGGCCGTCGTGGGCGGCCAGCAGGGTGCGGGCCCAGGCCAGGATGCGCTCGCCGGCCTCGGTGAAACCCTCGAAGCGCTGGCCGCGCTTGACCAGCACCAGGTCCAGCTCGTCTTCCAGGTTGCGCAGGCGCATCGACAGGGTCGGCTGGGTGATATGGCACAGCGCTGCGGCCTGGCCGAAGTGACGGGTCTGGTCGAGGGCGATGAGGAACTTGAGCTGCTTGATGTCCATGGTGCGGCCTGGCGAGCGGGGTGGCGGGTTCGGCGACCTTAACCAACTCCGCGTGGGCTGGCCAATCTTTAATGGTGACCGCTTGATAGAGGCGCTTGATCGGTTGGTTCGCCCTATCGATTGGACGCGGTCCGAGGCTTGCCTCTAACGTGGCCGCAAGGCCAATCACGGAGCAGAACTTGATGAGTGTCAAACCGGATGCGGTGTTCGTGCCACTGAACATCGCCGTACTGACTGTCAGCGATACCCGCAGCTACGCCAACGACACCTCCGGCGAGCTGCTGGCCAGCCGCGCGGTGGAGGTCGGCCATCGGCTGATCGCACGGGAGCTGCTCAAGGACGACCTGTACAAGATCCGCGCCCAGGTCGCCACCTGGATTGCCGATGAGCAGGTGCAGGTGGTGCTGATCACCGGCGGCACGGGCTTTACCGGCCGCGACAGTACACCCGAAGCGGTCGAGTGCCTGCTGGACAAGCGCATCGATGGTTTTGGCGAGTTGTTCCGCGCGCTGTCGATCCTCGATATCGGCACTTCGACCGTGCAGAGCCGGGCGCTGGCCGGGCTGGCCAACCGCACTCTGGTGTGCTGCCTGCCGGGCTCGACCGGGGCGTGCCGGACGGCGTGGGAGGGGATCCTGGCCGAGCAGCTGGATGCTCGGCACCGGCCGTGCAACTTTGTTGCGCATTTGAAGCCGATCGGGCAGTGCGAAAGCCGCGGTTGATGAGTAAGGCTGTTTAATTGAGATTGCTGGGGCCGCTTTGCGCCCCTTCGCGGGTAAACCCGCTCCCACAGGACAGGTACTGCCCTTGAAACTTGCGCGGGCCCTGTGGGAGCGGGTTTACCCGCGAAGGGTCGCGCAGCGACCCCAATTGGCTTAACTGACTGGCATCTTCAGGCCTTGCGCAAACGCAAACTGCGCCACAACGCCCCGACCATCAGCACGCTGACCAACGCCCAACCCCATGCTTGTCGGTTCGCCAAACCCTCCTGGTACAACTGCGGCGCCACGCCCGCGCCAACGATGAACGCCAGCAATGCCACCTCCGCCCGAGGCGCGCGCACGGGTCGCAGCAGGTAAACCACCGCCGGCAGCAGCAATGCCGCGCTGGGGAAGCTGCGATAGCGCGGGTCGAACACCATCGCCAGCATGCTCACCGCCGCCGCGAACCCTGCAGCCAGCAGCCACTTGCCAGCATGCCCTTCAAGCCAGGCGAACAACTGCTGCCGCCAGCCATCGTGGCGGGCCAGGGCCAAGGCCGTCTGGGCCAGCACCAGCAGGTTGAGCCCGGCCAGCAGCACGGCCCACAGCCACTCGCCGGCAAACCGTGCATTGGTGCGCATCAGCTCGCCCCACAGCCCCAGGCTGCCGGCGCCCAGCGCCGCCACCAGCGGCAGCAGCAAGGCGGCGCGGGCGTTCGCCGGGCGCCCGGCCAGGGCCAGGGTCGCCAGCAACAACAGCAGCGAGGCCAGCAGCCACTGTGGCCACAGCGCCAGGTTGCTCACCGGCCCTTCGAGCACGCCCTTGTCCTGGCGGTCGGCGTCGTACAGCCCCCAGTAGCCGCCCACCGCGCCTTCACTGGCGCGCTTCCACGGTTGGTCGAAGGCTTCGATCAGGTTGTAGTGCCAGCCATTGGCCTCGGCCAGGGCGACGAAACCACGGATGAAACGCGCTTCGTTGACCCGGCTCGGCACCGCCGTCTCGCGCTGGCGGCCCTCGCTTGGCCAGCCGGTTTCGCCGATCAGGATGTCCTTGGGTGCAAAGCGGTTGCCGAACACCTGGCGCACGTCGGCGACATGCGCCAGGGCCGCATCGATGCCACGCGGGTCATCCTCCCAGTAGGGCAGCAGGTGGATGGTGAGGAAGTCCACGGCAGGGGCAATCTGCGGGTGCTGCAGCCAGAACTCCCAGACATCGGCGTAGGTCACCGGCACCTTGACCTGGCTTTTCACCTTGTTGATCAACTCGGCCAGGCGCTCGCCGGTGACTTCCTTGCGCAGCAGCGCCTCGTTGCCGACGATCACTGCGCTGACCACGTCGGGGTTGGCGTTGGCGGCGGCGATCAGCAGGTCGATTTCCTTGTCGGTGTCCACCGGGTTGGCGTTGACCCAGGCCCCCAGCATTACCTTCAGGCCGTGCTTGCGGGCCAGTGCCGGGATGGCCTCAAGGCCGGTCATCGAGTAAGTGCGGATGCACTGGAAACGCTCGGCCAGCAAGGCCAGGTCGGCGTCCATGCGCGCCGGGCGCAGGCGAAACGGCTGGTCGAACGGCGACTGGTCCTTGTCGAATGGCGTGTAGGAGGCGCACTGCAACTTGTGGGTGGGGCTGGCGGCGTCTGGCAGCTGCACCGGCTTGCCGAGGCCGTACCAGAGGGCGCCCAGGCCGAGGACGGCGAGCAGGCAGGCGAGCAGGTAGGTCGTGCGGAACATCGGGCGGTCCATCGTCGGGTTCGTGAGCAGGGCCGCTGCGCGGCCCATCGCCGGCAAGCCGGCTCCCACAGAAAATCGCATGAACCCTGTGGGAGCCGGCTTGCCGGCGATGGGCCCGGTGCGGGCGAACCTGTGATATTAGCCCGGCGCCAAGCGTTTGGCATGCAAGGATCGCGCAGTTCGGCGCGGGCTGCTGGCGCTAATGGCACAGTGCTGTCGCTGATCGTTCGCTAAAGGTCGCTGACAGAGCAGGTCGCCTGTTGTGTCAGGTTGATGATGCAATCTCCAAGACCTGACGAGGGGATGCTTTGATGGCGACTTTTACAAGAATGCGACGTTTCCTGGGCGTGGGCACTGCTGTGGTACTGGCCATGAGCACTGCGCAAGCCATGGCCAAGGAAGTCAGCATCGGTTACGTGGATGGTTGGTCCGATAGCGTGGCGACCACCAACGTGGCCGCCGAAGTGATCAGGCAGAAGCTCGGCTACGACGTGAAACTGCAGGCCGTGGCCACCGGCATCATGTGGCAGGGCGTGGCCACCGGCAAACTCGACGCCATGCTGTCGGCCTGGCTGCCGGTCACCCATGGCGAGTACTGGGCCAAGAACAAGGACAACGTGGTCGACTTCGGCCCCAACTTCAAGGACGCCAAGATCGGCCTGATCGTCCCCGAGTACGTCAAGGCCAACAGCATCGAAGACCTCAAGACCGACCAGAGCTTCAAGCAGAAGATCGTCGGCATCGACGCAGGCTCCGGGGTCATGCTCAAGACCGAACAGGCCATCAAGGACTACGACCTGACCGGCTACAAACTGACCGCCAGCTCCGGCGCGGCGATGACCGCCGAGCTTGGCCGCTCCTATGCCAAGCAGCAATCCATCGCCGTCACCGGCTGGGTGCCGCACTGGATGTTCGCAAAGTGGAAGCTCAAGTTCCTTGAAGATCCGAAAGGTGTGTATGGCGCCGCCGAAACGGTCAACAGCATCGGCAGCAAGGAATTGGCCACCAAGGCCCCGGAAGTGGCCGAGTTCCTGAAGAAGTTCCAGTGGCAGTCCAAGGATGAGATCGGTGAAGTGATGCTGGCGATCCAGGAAGGCGCCAAGCCGGAAGCGGCGGCCAAGGACTGGGTGGCCAAGCATCCGGAGCGGGTCAAGGAGTGGACCGGTAAGTAAGCGGCGCACTCCGGGGGCTGCTGTGCAGCCCAATCGCTGGCAAGCCAGCTCCCACAGGGTATCTCAGCCCTTGTGGGAGCTGGCTTGCCAGCGATTGGGTCGCGCAGCGGCCCCAAGGGTTGTTACCAAATCTGTAAAACACCCTTGCATCTAAGACTAAGGTCGTCTGGTTGGCGTCCAGCGGCAGCATAAAGTGGAGTCGGGTTCTCCCTACATCTGTGCTGCTAGGACAAAAACAATGAACGACAGCATTTACCAATCGATACAGAACAGTCCGCGCTTCAAGGAACTGGTTACCAAGCGCGAGCGTTTCGCCTGGATCCTCTCGGCAGTCATGCTCGGCCTCTACTGCGCCTTCATCCTCCTAATCGCCTACGGCCCGCACCTGCTTGGTGCCAAGCTCAGCCCCGGCTCGTCGATCACCTGGGGCATCCCCCTGGGCGTCGGCCTGATCCTTTCGGCGTTCGTGCTTACCGCCATCTACGTGCGTCGCGCCAACGGCGAGTTCGACGAGTTGAACAAGGCAATCCTCGAGGAGGCCAAGCAATGATCCGTCATGCCAAAGCCCTGGCCGTCCTGGCCTGCGGCGCTTTCGCACCCGCCGTGTGGGCAGCCGATGCCCTGACCGGCGAGGTGCAGAAGCAACCGCTGAACGTTGCCGCGATCGCCATGTTCGTGGCCTTCGTCGCCTTTACCCTGGGCATCACCTACTGGGCCTCCAAGCGCAACAACTCTGCCGCCGACTACTATGCCGCCGGCGGCAAGATCACCGGCTTCCAGAACGGCCTGGCGATTGCCGGCGACTACATGTCGGCAGCCTCGTTCCTGGGTATTTCCGCCCTGGTGTTCACTTCGGGCTACGACGGCCTGATCTACTCCATCGGCTTTTTGGTCGGCTGGCCGATCATCCTGTTCCTAATCGCCGAACGCCTGCGCAACCTGGGCAAGTACACCTTCGCCGACGTCGCCTCCTATCGCCTCGGGCAGAAGGAAATCCGCACCCTGTCGGCCTCCGGCTCGCTGGTGGTGGTGGCGTTCTACCTGATCGCGCAGATGGTCGGTGCCGGCAAGCTGATCGAGCTGCTGTTCGGCCTTGACTACCATGTTGCGGTGATCCTGGTCGGCGTGCTGATGTGCCTGTACGTGCTGTTTGGCGGCATGCTCGCCACCACCTGGGTACAGATCATCAAGGCCGTGCTGCTGCTGTCCGGTGCCAGCTTCATGGCGCTGATGGTGATGAAGCACGTGGGCTTCGACTTCAACACCCTGTTCTCCGAGGCCGTCAAGGTGCACGCCAAGGGCGAGGCGATCATGAGCCCGGGCGGCCTGGTCAAAGACCCGATCTCGGCGTTCTCGCTGGGCCTGGCGCTGATGTTCGGTACCGCCGGCCTGCCGCACATCCTGATGCGCTTCTTCACCGTCAGTGACGCCAAGGAAGCCCGCAAGAGCGTGCTCTACGCCACCGGCTTCATCGGTTACTTCTACATCCTGACCTTCATCATCGGCTTCGGCGCAATCCTGCTGGTCAGCACCAACCCGGACTTCAAGGACGCCGCCGGCGCCCTGCTGGGTGGCAACAACATGGCGGCGGTGCACCTGGCCGATGCCGTGGGTGGCAGCATCTTCCTCGGCTTCATCTCGGCCGTGGCCTTCGCCACCATCCTGGCGGTGGTTGCCGGCCTGACCCTGGCCGGTGCCTCGGCGGTGTCCCATGACCTGTACGCCAGCGTCTGGCGCAAGGGCAAGGCCAACGACAAGGACGAGATCCGCGTATCGAAGATCACCACCATCGCCCTGGGCGTGCTGGCGATCGGCCTGGGGATTCTGTTCGAGAAGCAGAACATCGCCTTCATGGTCGGCCTGGCGTTCTCCATTGCCGCCAGCTGCAACTTCCCGGTGCTGCTGCTCTCGATGTACTGGAAGAAGCTGACCACCCGCGGCGCCATGATCGGCGGCTGGCTGGGGCTGATCAGCGCGGTGGGCCTGATGATCCTCGGCCCGACCATCTGGGTACAGATCCTCGGCCACGAGAAAGCCATCTACCCCTACGAGTATCCGGCGCTGTTCTCGATGCTGATCGCCTTTGTCGGTATCTGGTTCTTCTCGGTCACCGACAAGTCCAAGGCTGCCGAAGACGAACGCGCGCTGTTCTACCCGCAGTTCGTCCGCTCGCAGACCGGCCTGGGGGCCAGTGGTGCGGTTTCGCACTGATCCAACCCTGGTGTGAAAAACGCCCCGCTTGCGGGGCGTTTTTTTTGTGCGGTGATAAGCAGGGAAGGTCGACTCGATCTTGGGAAAATTCTTGTTTTATTTAGGACGTATCGTGCATTCGGGGGCCTGGGGCAGGGTGAACAATGTGCCCCAAGGCCCGCAATGGCCGCCTCGCGCGTCTACTCGTACTGCGAGCCAAGAAACCGCTCAACGAAGAGGACAACGCCATGCAAAAAGCCCTCGTGGTGGACGATCACCCTTTTATCCGCGCCAGTGTGTGCCTGCAGTTGCGTCAGGAGCGCCTGGACATCATCGGCCAGGCCGACAACGGAGTCGATGCCGTGCAGCTGGCCCGCGAGCACACCCCTGACCTGGTCATCCTCGACATCATCATGCCTGGCCTGGATGGGCTGCAGGTCATGGCGCGGTTGCGGGCGCTGCCACAGCCACCGAAGATCCTGGTGCTCACCTCGCAGTTGGCCGAGTGCTTCTCGTTGCGCTGCATGAAGGCCGGGGCTGCCGGCTTCGTGTCGAAGTCCGATGACCTCTGCGAACTGAGCAAGGCGGTGCTGGCCCTGCGCTCGGGCTACAGCTATTTCCCCGAGGTGTCGCTGAGCTCGGTAAACCGCCAGGACATCCATGCCAGCGAAGCGCAGCGCCTTTCCGGCCTCAGCGACCGGGAAGTGATCATTCTCCAGCACCTGTCGCGGGGCCTGAGCAACAAGGCCATCGGCGAAACCATGCTGCTCAGCAACAAGACCATCAGCACCTACAAGTCCAGGCTGCTGGACAAGCTACGGGTCGGTTCGGTGATAGAACTGGCCGACGTTGCCCGTCGCAACCTGCTGATCTAGTGGTCATCGCGTGGGGCTGATACACAGGGGGCTGCTGGCTGTGTTGTTGTGTTACGCACCTCTTCTGCCTGCCGATCAACTGCCGCAGTTGCACGGCCGCTCGACCTTCTCTGGCCCCCGGCTGACCCCGGATGAAGCGCAGTTGCGCTGGCTGTGGGAGCGACAGCAGCTCAGGCTGGCAGTGGTGAGGCCGGACAACCCGCCGTTGGACGTCCTCGGTACCGGTCGCGACTACGAAGGGATCAGCGCCGACTATGCCGGGTTGCTGGCCGGGCAACTGCAGCTACCCGTGCAAATCCATGTGTATGCCTCGCTCAATGCCGCCATCGAGGCGTTGCGGGCGCGTGAAGTGGACCTGCTGGCCAGTGTCACTGCCCGGCAGGCCAGCGATGCCGGTCTGTGGTTGTCGCATGCCTATGCGCAAGACCTGCCGGTGGTGGTGCTGCGAGAGGATGAACCAGCGGCCGATGTGCCTTTGCGCGTGGCCATGCGCGAAGGTTACCGCAGGCTCGACAGCATACTGGCTCGATATCCTCAGGCGCAGGTCCAGGTATTCCCCTCCACCCGTGCAGCGCTGGGTGCCTTGGCCTTTGGCCAGGCCGACCTTTACCTGGGTGGTGCACTGGAAAGTCAGTACCTGATCGGCAAAGGGCTGGTCGGGCCGCTGGAAGCCTTCGACAGTCCCGACCTGGAAAGCCAGCCGCTGGGGTTTGCCATGCATCCGCACGACACGCCGTTGCACGGCCTGGTCGATTCGGTGCTGGCCAGCATCGAGCCGCAGGAGCATGCGCGCATCCGTCGTCGCTGGGGCGGGCAGGGGCTGGTTGAGCGCGGTCCGCTGCAACTGAGTGACAAGGAGCTGAGTTGGGTACAGGGCCAGGGGCCGTTGCGGGTGCTGCTCAACGATCAATACCCACCCATCAGCTACCGCGACGGCGAGGGGCGTCTGCGCGGGCTGGCGGTGGATGTGTTGCAACGCATAGGCCGGCGCACCGGCCTGACCTTCGACCTGGTGGCCGGCGGGACCCTGGAGCGCATGATCGAGCGTACCGCCAGGGGCGAGGCCGACCTGATCGCCGGCGTCACGCCCAGCAATGAACGTGAGCAGCACCTGACGTTCAGCCGCAGCTTTGCCAGTTCGGCGCGGGTGTTGGTCACTGCCGACAGCGGCACGGCGGCATCCACCCTGGAGCAACTGACCGGGCTGCGCCTGGCCGTGACCCGCAGCGGCTATCCCAAGGCGTATCTGCGCCAGCACTATCCGGACATCCACCTGGTCGAGTCCGACGGGCCGGTGGATGCGGTCTGGCGCGTGGCCAGCGGCCGCGCCGATGCTGCGCTGGTGCCCATGATCGGTGCCCGGGCGTTGACCGAGCGGCTGGCGCCGACACGCCTGAAGATCAGTGCCAGCCTAACCCTGGAGCCGGCCTATTTCGCGTTCGCCAGCCCACGGGGGGCGCTGGAACTGCAGGCGATCCTCAACAAGGCGCTGCTCAGCCTGTCACCCCAGGAAATGGACGCCTTGGCCCGCCGTTGGCGCAGCGAGGTGATCGTTGCCGACAGTTTCTGGCAGCGCTATCGGTTGGCGGTGCTGCAAGGTTTTGCCGCGGTCGCCCTGTCGCTGCTGCTGGCACTGGCCTGGGTCCGCTACCTGCGCCGGCTGGTGCGGGTGCGCGAGCAGGCCGAGCGAGAACTGGCCGACCAGTTGGCGTTCATGCGCGTGATGATCGATGGCACACCGCATCCGATCTATGTCTGCGACCAGCACGGCCGCCTGCTGACCTGCAACAACAGCTACCTGCAGGCCTTGCAGGTCAGTCAGGCGGCGGTCATCGGTCAGCCTTTGGGCCAGAGCGAGGCCTTGGCCTGGCAGGGCGCCTGGCGCGAGGTGCTGGCCAGCGGCCAGGTGCATGTCGAAGACCTGCAGGTCAGCCTGGGCGAAGGCGTGCAACGGACCCTGTCACACTGGATGCTGCCTTACCGCGGTCTGCGCGATGGCCAGGCAGGGGTGATCGCCGGCTGGATCGATGTCACCGAACGCCAGCACCTGCAGGCGCAGTTGCAGGCGGCCAAGGACGATGCCGACAGTGCCAACCAGGCCAAGACTCACTTCCTTGCCACCATGAGCCACGAGATACGCACACCGCTCAATGCCGTGCTGGGCATGCTCGAGCTGGCTTTGCGCAAGGCCGAGCAGGGCGTGCTCGACCGCTTGTCGATCGAAGTCGCCTCGGACGCGGCGCGCAGCCTGCTCGGGCTGATCGGCGACATCCTCGACGTTACCCGCATCGAAACTGGCCATCTGCAACTGGCACCGCAGCCGGGGTGTCTGCAACAGCATGTGGCCGAGGCGGTGCAGTTGTTCGAGCAGCAGGCCCGCAGCAAAGGGTTGCAGCTGCTGCTGGAACTGGAGGGGCCGGCGGACGCGGAGGTGCTGCTCGACCCGCTGCGCTTCAAGCAGATCCTCGCCAACCTGCTGAGCAACGCGATCAAGTTCACCCACCGTGGCAGCGTCCGGGTAAGCCTGCGCAGCACCGTGCAGGCGCGTGCGGTGGCGGTCGAGCTGACCGTGGAGGACACCGGTATCGGCATTCCCGAGGCGGAGCTGTCACGGCTTGGCGGGCTTTTCTGGCAGGCCAGCAACAACCGTCAGTCGGCACGGCGCGGGGCGGGCCTGGGCTTGTCGATCAGCCGTACCTTGTGCGAGTTGATGGGCGGGCACATGCACCTGCGCAGCACCCTGGGCGTGGGCACGCGGATCGATCTGGCACTGCGGCTCGAGCGAGTCGACGCCCGCGAAACGATGGCGGCGCAGGAGGCGCCCGACGCCCTGCTGGCGAAGAGTGAGAGCTTGCGCGTACTGGTGGTCGATGACTATCCGGCCAATCGCCTGTTGCTGGTCAACCAGCTGGGCTACCTGGGCCATCGCGCCAGCGTTGCCGAAGATGGTGCCCAAGGCTTGCGTGCATGGTTGCAGGGCAATTTCGATGTGGTGATCAGCGACTGCAACATGCCCGTGCTCGATGGCTACACCCTGGCCCGGGCGATTCGCCTGCACGAGCGTCGACAGGGGCGCCGGGCCTGCCGGGTGCTGGGGCTGACTGCCAATGCGCTGGTGGGCGAGCGTCAGCGCTGCGAGCGGGCCGGCATGGATGCCTGCCATTTCAAACCGTTGGGGCTCAAGGCCCTGGCCTTGGCTCTGGCGGGCATGCCGCGGGTGAGTGACGACGCGCCCTTCGCGGTGGACGACGGCTTCGACCTGAGCAGCCTGGAGCGCCTGACCGGGGGGGACCAGCAGGCGCTGGACGCGCTGCTCAATGACCTGCTGGCCAGCAACCGCAAAGACCTTGGCCAACTGCTCGGCCATGGTGAAGACGAGGATCTGGGGGCACTTGCTGCGCTGGCTCACCGGATCAAGGGTGGGGCGCGGATCATTCGCGCCCGCAAGGTGATCGAAGCCTGCGAGCAGGTCGAGCGCAGTTGCGCCGGTGGCACGCTCCCGCCCGGGCAACTGGAGGCCGTTTGCCAGGCGCTGAGTGAGCTCGAACGGGTGTTGCAGCGCTACAGCACACAGAACAGCGCCGCGCGTGACAGGCACGTCGGCCAGGATTGAGCAGCGAGAGGTGGAACATGGAGGTAGACGGGTTGCGGGTGCTGGTAGTCGAAGAGCACCGCTTCCAGCGGGTGATCGCGGTGAAGACCTTTGGTTACCTGGGGTGTGCCGAGGTGTTGCAGGCACAGGATATCAATGAAGCCCTGCTGTGCCTGCAGCAGGCAGGACGGGTCGATCTGGCGGTGTGTGCCCTGACGGGCGGGAGCGACGGCAGCATGGATACCCTGGAGTTCCTCCATCGACTGGGCAAGGCCAGGTTGGCGGGGGCGGTGCTGTTGACCTGCAGCCTGAGCCCGAGCATGCGCCGCGGCGTACAGCAATTGGTGGAGCGGCTTGGCATGCGTTTCATCGCCGACCTGGACCCACCCTTGTCGGTGGAGATGCTGCGCCAGTGCCTGCCGAATCCGCTGCCGGTGGATACGGCCTCACCTCGCCCAGCGGTGTTCTGGCCGGGTGAGGAAGGGGTGCGCGGCGGCATGCGCGACGGGCAGTTCACGGCGTTCTACCTACCCAGTTTCGACTTGCGCGACGGGCGCATCACTGGCGTTGACCTGATACCGTTCTGGCACCATCCGTTGATGGGGGTGCTGGCGCCGGAGATCTTCCTGCCTGCCGTGGAACGTTGTGGCTTGCTCGATGAACTGGCGTTGTTACTGCTTGAGCAGGGCCTGGCGCTGCACAGCGAACTGCAGGCCGAGGGGCGCCGGTTACGCATTACCCTGCGCCTGAAGGGGCCGCAACTGCTGGATCGCTCGCTGGTGTTGCGTATTCGTACCTTGCTGCACCAGCAGCGCTTCGATGTGCGTCACCTGTGCTTCGAGCTGAGCGGGCGCAGCCTCTACCACATCACCGTGGTGGAGCTTGAGAACTTGCTTCGCCTGCGGGCGCTGGGTTGCGAGCTGAGCCTGGCCGAGTTCGGCAGCGACCAGGCCGGCAGCCAGCTGTTGTGCCAGCTACCGTTCACCCGGATCAAACTGGCCGAGCGCTTCATTCGTGGCCTGCCCCATGAAGCCCGGTGCCGTGCTGTGGTCCAGCATTGCCTGAACTTGGCGCTGGCCCTCGAGCAGCACCTGACGGTGGTCGGGGTATCCAGCGCCGAACAGCACCTGGCCTTGCTGGGGATGGGCTGCGAGAGCGCCCAGGGCGACTACCTTGCACTGCCGCTGGACCGCGAGGCGCTGTTGCGGCGCCTGCGCGGTGACCTGCGCTTGGTGCCGCCTGGTTAGGTCAGATATGCCCCAGCAACACCAGTATCAACAGCACCACCAGCACCACGCCGACGATGCCCGAAGGGCCATAGCCCCAGCTGCGCGAGTGGGGGAAGACCGGTAAGCCACCGATCAGCAGCAGGATCAGGATGATGATGAGGATCGTGGTCATGGCGGAGTCCTTGCGTGGTTGGGGGTCAAGGGCCGCGGAACAATGCTGGCCGCTCACAATTTCCGACCCGTGCGCGCCGGTAATAATTCAATCGGCTGTCGGTACACGCAGGCCGGTCCCCCCGGCGTCGCCCGATACCCCCACATTCAGCTGCCTGATGCCACACCGGCGCAGCCCTGCTTGTCGCTAGACTCCGGGCATTCCCACTGTTCAGTACAAGGCAGCGACCATGCACAAGCGAATGATGATCACCGGGGCCGGTTCCGGCCTGGGCCGTGAGATTGCCCTGCGCTGGGCCCGCGAGGGTTGGCAGCTGGCCTTGGCCGATGTCAACGAGGCAGGCCTGCGCGAGACACTGGAGCAAGTGCGCGCCGCCGGTGGCGACGGTTTTGTCCAGCGCTGCGACGTGCGCGACTACAGCCAGCTCACCGCCCTGGCCCAGGCCTGCGAACAGCGCCTGGGTGGCTGCGACGTGATCGTCAACAACGCGGGGGTGGCCTCGGGCGGCTTCTTCAGCGAGCTGTCGCTGGAAGACTGGGACTGGCAGATCGCAGTCAACCTGATGGGCGTGGTCAAGGGTTGCAAGGCGTTCCTGCCGCTGCTCGAACGTAGCCGCGGACGGATCATCAACATTGCCTCCATGGCCGCGCTGATGCAGGGGCCGGGGATGAGCAACTACAACGTGGCCAAGGCCGGGGTGCTGGCGCTGTCGGAAAGCCTGCTGGTGGAGCTGCGCCAGGTCGGGGTGGCGGTGCACGTGGTTTGCCCGTCGTTCTTCCAGACCAACCTGCTTGATTCGTTCCGTGGCCCGACCCCGGCAATGAAAGCCCAGGTGGGTAAGTTGCTGGAAGGCTCGCCCATCAGTGCTGCCGATATTGCCGAGTACATTCATGCACAGGTAGCCGCCGGCGAGTTCCTCATCCTGCCCCACGAAGCCGGGCGCCAGGCATGGCAGCTCAAGTGCCAGGCGCCCCAGCGGCTGTATGACGAAATGGCCGATATGGCGGTCAAGATGCGCGCCAAGGCCAGCAAAAGTGCTGGTTGAGCCTAATGCCAGTCAGACAGCGCTTCAAAGCCACTAATGGGGCTGCCTTGCAGCCCTTCGCGGGTAAACCCGCTCCCACAGGTACAGCGCTAGCTTGAGATTTTGCGCAATCCTGTGGGAGCGGGTTTACCCGCGAAGGGCCGCAGAGCGGCCCCAATTGGCTTAACTGGCTGGCATTATGGTTGAGCCGCATTTTTGTAGGACCTTTTACCTCTGTTGGTAGGCTAGGTCTCTTTCACCCTGGAGTGATTGAGTAGGAGAAAGCCATCAAGGCAGTCTCCGGTTTTCCCTAAGGCTGGAGGATCGGAGCATGTTGGTAATCGGACGTGAAGTGGGTGAGGTGATTTTCATCGGAGACGACATCAGCATCCAGGTGGTGTCGGTCGAGAATGGCCAGGTTCGCTTCGGCATCAGCGCGCCGCGCAATGTCGATGTGCACCGGGTGGAGGTGTACAAGCGGATCAAGGAGCAGCAGGCGAAAGCGCGGGCCTGAAACAGGCCTGGGGCCTAGGGTGCCAGCAGTTCCGGCGGCACATCATGCCGGGCCAGCAGTTGGCATTGCTCGCTCTCGAAATCGAACAGGATGAATGCCTGCTTTCTGGCCAGCGCCTGGCGCACTCGCAGCACACGCGTTTCCAGTGGCGTGTCGTCGCCGTTGTCGGTGCCGTCGCGGGTGACGAAGTCCTCGATCAGGCGGGTGAGGGTGTCGGCTTCGAGTTGCTCGTAGGGGATCAGCATGGCGATGGGCAGTGGTGGTGGGTATGTGCGCATGCTACGTGAAATCGGCAGTGGCTGCCTGGGGCGCGGGGTGACCTTATCGTCGGCATGCCGGCGATAAGGTCTGTGGCTTCAACGGCGCAGTGCGGCGCTCAATGCCGACGTGGCGCCATCAGCGGTGGTGACGGTCGCGGTGAAGCTTTGCAGCCCTTCGCTTTGTTCAAGCACTTGAGCAAACCGCGCCTGCCCCTTGTCATCGCTGTTCACCAGCACTTCACCCAGATACTGCTCGGCCTCGGTCGCTTCAGCCTGGGCATTACCGAACAGCTCGACCCGCAGCAGGCTTGATGCCGGCCCCTGCACCTCGCCGCGCAGTACATTGCCTTGCAGGGCGAGCAGTGTCGGTGGCTGCTGGTTATGGTTGGGCAGCGGCTGGCAGGGTTTGGGTTCACCCTTGCCGTCGCAGATGATGGCTTGGTCCTGCGTCGCCAACTGCGCGCCGATGCCGCGCGAGCCCACGTACAGCGCATGGGCCTGGGCCGGCACGCCGAACACGATGGCGCCGGTGCGCTGGTCGGCCACGCACGAGCCCCCGGCCTCGCAGCGGCGTATATCCTGGCTGTTGCCCCAGATGCGGTTGGCGGTGAGGCGGGTGGCGGTGATCTCCGGCTCCGGGCGCAGCGCCACGCCGATGCGGTTGCCGTGGATCAGGTTGCCGTCGAGGATATTGCCCTCGCCGGTGACACTGACGCCGATGGAGTTGCCGCTGAAGGTGTTGCCGGCCAGGTAGTTGCGCTTGCCCCAGTTGATCTGCAGGCCGTCGGAGTAGTTTTCGAAGCGGTTACGCACCACGCTGTTGTCGTTGCCCAGCAGGATCTCGATGCCCTGGGAGGGTTCCGGGTTGGCAGGGGTGGAGCGGAACAGGTTGTCGGCCACCAGGTTGAAGGCCGCGCCACGGGTCAGCTCCAGGCCATCGCCGTTGTCGATCAGCTGGTTGCGCAGGACCTTGTTGTTGTTCGTGGTGGTGGCGGTCGGGTTGCCGGCGCCGTCGTCGCCGGTCAGCATGATTCCGGCGCCGCCCTTGTTGGCGACGATCCGGTTGTCTTCGATGACGTTGTGGCTGGCGCGGTTGACCAGGATGCCGATGCAGAAGTTGCGCACTTCCAGGCCCTGCAGGTGCACGCCTTGGGTATCGCGCAGCACCAGGCCAGGGTTGGTGGTGGTGCGCACGTTGGTGCCGTACTGGCCGGGCAGGGCGCCAGGGCAGGTATGTACGCCCTGGTCCTTGATATAACCCGAGCCATCGAGGGTGATGTACTGGCCGTCGCGGGCCCAGGCCAGGCCGGTGATGCTGACCGGCCCCTTGATTTCCGGTAGCGCTCGATTCGGGCGGATCACATGGGGCGGTTTACCCACGGCGGCGATATCGATGCGGTAGTGGCCGGGGTTCAGGTTGCTGGTTTCGATGGCCCAGCGCAGGGTGCCGGGTTGGCCGTCGTCGGCATAGCGGTTGACGGTCAGCGTCTGTATTTGGGCAGGCGCGACGGCGTGGGCGGACAAGGGGAGTAGTGGCAGCAGGGCTGCCAGCGCAGGCATCAAGCGCATGGTGCGGGATTCCACTGACTGTTTGTTGTTATGCGCCACGCCGTGATCGGGCGGGCTGTCTGGGGGCGATTCTAGGGCAGCCGTTCGGCTTCGCGGCGCCGTGGCAGGTGAATCGGTGCGGTATTCGCCCGCTGTTTACCGTTCGGCTGGCGGCAATCGAACCGATTGAAACTCTGGCAAAGGGGCGCGGGTCGACCCACTGTCGGCACGATTTCCCGTGTCTTTCGCGCAAGGAGAGATCCTATGAGTGGCACCAAAGACAAAGCCAAAGGCCTGGCCAACGAGGCCGTGGGCAACATCAAGCAAGGCGTCGGCAAGGTGACCGACAACGATCGGCTGCGCGCCGAAGGCAAGGCCCAGGAGCTCAAGGGCGAGGCGCAGCAGGCGGTGGGCAAGGCCAAGGATGCGTTGAAGAAGCCATGACCCTGAAGCGCTGATCGCGGGGCAAGCCCGCTCCCACGACGTGGGGGCGGGTGTGGCGTTTTTCTTAACCTGCGCACTGAGCAACCACAGCTGCGGCAGGGTCTATTAGACTTGTCTGCATTGACAGGCCTTCCCCTGTAGTAAGCCAGACCCTCAGATGATCAAGCGGCGAAAGGAGACGCTATGATTTTCCCCGACCTGCGCGGCCTGCCCCTGCACCGCGTGCTGGTGCGCACCGTCAAGGAGTTCCTTGACGACGAGATGTCCACCTACGCGTCTGCTATGGCCTACCAGATGCTGTTCTCGCTGTTCCCCTTCCTGCTGTTCCTGATCGCCCTGATCGGTTTCCTGCATTTGCCGGACTTCTTCTCCTGGCTGCGCCTGCAGTCGGAGCTGGTGCTACCACCGCAGGCGCTGGAGCAGGTCAACCCGGTGATCGACCAGTTGCAGCAATCCAAAGGTGGCTTGCTCTCGGTGGGTATCGTGATTGCCCTGTGGACCGCGTCGGCGGGCGTGCGCCTGATGATGAGCGCGATGAACGCCGCGTATGACGTGCCCGAGGGGCGGCCGTTGTGGAAGCGGATTCCGTTGTCGGTGATCTACACCATCGGCATCGCCGGCATGCTGCTGGCCGCCGCTGCGCTGATGGTGCTCGGGCCGCAGGTCATGGAGTGGATCGCCGCCCAGGTAGGCCTGCAGGAGGCGGTGGTCATCGTCTGGACCGTGTTGCGCTGGCCGGCGATCATCATCCTGATGATGGTGGCGGTGGCGCTGATCTATTTTGTGATGCCCGACGTGAAGCAGAAATTTCGCTTCATCACCCCGGGCTCGGTGCTGGCGGTGGTGGTGTGGATCATCGCGTCATTGGGCTTTGCCTATTACGTGAAGACCTTCGCCGACTACAACGCCATGTACGGCAGCATTGGTGCGATCATCGTGCTCTTGCTGTATTTCTACATTTCTGCCGCCGTGCTGCTGCTGGGTGCGGAGATGAACGCGGTGATCGAGCATATGTCGAGCGAGGGCAAGAACCCTGGCGAGAAGGGCTTTGCCCATGACAATCCGCAGGAAACCATCACCGTGCTTGGCCATGAACACCCGGTGACACCCGAACCTCACCCCCACGAGTCGAGCACCCGATGATCCGTGACATCCTCAAGATGGGCGACGAACGCCTGCTGCGCATCGCCCCGCCCGTGCCCGCAGCGATGATCGGCAGCGCCGAACTGCAACAGCTGATCGACGACATGTTCGAGACCATGCGTCATGTCGGCGGTGTGGGGCTCGCGGCGCCGCAGATTGGTATCGACCTGCAACTGGTGATCTTCGGTTTCGAGCGCAGCGAGCGCTACCCGGACGCCGAGCCGGTGCCCACGACCATTCTGCTGAACCCGGTGATCACGCCGCTGGCCACGGAGGTCGAGGACGGTTGGGAAGGCTGTCTGTCGGTGCCGGGGCTGCGGGGTGTGGTGCCACGTTACAAGCACATCAGCTATTCGGGCATCGACCCGCAGGGCAACCCGATCAACCGCTTCGCCGACGGCTTCCATGCCCGGGTGGTGCAGCATGAATGCGACCACCTGATCGGCCGGCTCTACCCCTCGCGCATCCAGGATTTCAGCAAATTCGGCTACACCGAGGTGCTATTCCCCGGGCTTGATGTGGCCGAGGACTGATTGCGCACCAGCGCCACCAATGGCTTGCTGCGCCGGTAGCGGGCCAGGCGCGAGGCCAGTGCTTCGGGCAACTGCTCGGTAACGCTGAAGCCCAGACGCTCATAGAAGGGTGCCAGTTGCGGCTCACAGAACAGCCAGGTGGGGCCAGTACTGCCTTGCAAGCCTGCTTCGATCAGCCGTGCTGCCACCCGCTGGCCACGCCAGCCCGGCGCGACGAACAGCCCGGTCAGCCAGCGGCCGCCCGTCACGCTTATCAGGTTCATCCCTGCGATCATGTCGCCTGCGCGGGCCACCCACTGCTCGCCCTCACCGGCGGCGCGCATGCGTGAACCGTGCTGGCGGTAGAAATGGTCCAGCAGGCGGCGTTGCAGGTGAGGGAGGTGAGTGAAGGTCAGGGTGGGCATGGTCAAAGGCAATGCAATGGCGGGTAACAATCAGGGCCTGGCTTTGTCGCAGATTGTTGCAAAACCGGCAAGGGTGATTGTCCTACTTCGGGGTTCAACTATTCCAGGCGGGGAGTAGAATTTTCCTCATCCCCCCAGCAGTACGACACAGCGGGATCGGTACTTCGTGTCATCTGCATCGCCGATGACAACTTCTCCGCGCCATTGACGGCATCAGAAGTCACTCGATCAGCTTGAAAACCATCAAGGTCGTTGCCCATGAAAGCCCTACTGATTCTTGCATTGGTCGGTATGTCCTCGTTCGCCCTGGCAGACGAGGCCAAGCCCGCCGCCAGCCAACCCGTGGTCGAGCAGTACGATTACTCCACCAACCTCGACATCAAGCGCGTGATCAACCTGTCGACCATCCCCAACGTCTGTGAAGTGGTACCCGCCACCATGACCTATGAGGATCATCAAGGGCAGGTGCACACGCTGCAGTACCGTGCCATGGGCGAGGGTTGCCAGCAGGGTTGAGCCTGAACTTGCACGTCTGCCTGTAGGAGCGGCCTTGTGTCGCGAAAGGGCTGCAGAGCAGCCCCAGGATTTCAGCGTGAAAGCAGAAATCGCCGGGGCCGCTTTGCGGCCCTATCGCGACACAAGGCCGCTCCTACAGAGGACTTGCGAGTACATAACAGGTAATACAACCCAGCGGCCCCTTACCCGTGTTGCGCCATCACCCGGGCAACAATTTCCAGCCCCTGCTTCAACTGGGCGCGGCCAAGTGCCGCCGACAGGCTGATCCGCACCGCCTGCAGCGTTTGCGTACCAATCGCGAACACACTCGCCGGGACCACCTCGACACCCTGCGCGCGGCAGCGCCCCACCAGCGTTTCGGCATCGCCAGGCGTGGCAACCCAGGCATGCGGTGAAGGCACTGCACCGGCCACGAGGTGATCGCCCAATATCGCCCGCGCCAGACGCCAACGCTCGCCGATTTCCTGCCTTTGCCAGGCCAGCCGCCGTGCGGCGGTGCCGTCGGCAATCCACTGGCAGGCAATGTGCAAATTCAGCGGCGAAACCGGCCAGTGGGTGGCCTGGGCATGGGGGTCGATCTGTTCGAGCAATCTCGGGCGGGCAGCGATCCAGCCCAGGCGTAGCCCGGCCGCGACCGTCTTGGACAGGCTGCTGATCAGGATGCCGCGGCCCTCCAGCAACGGATACAGCGGCGGGCTGTCTGCCAGCGCCCCATACACGTCATCTTCGATCACCAGCAGTTGGTGGCGCCTGACCACGTCGGCCAGGGCCTGGCGCCGTTCGTCGCTGGGGCAGGCAGCGGTCGGGTTGTGCAGCGTCGGGGTGGTCACCAGCATGCGCGCACCGCTAGCGCGGGCAACCCGGTCCAGTTGCTCTGGGCACAGACCCTGCTCATCCAGTGCCACGCCGTGCACCGGCAGGCGCAGTTGGCGACAGGCGGCCTTGATGCCTGGGGCGGTCAGCGCCTCGACCATGACCGGTTCACCGGCCTGGCACAGCGACTGCAATATCGTCGTCAGGCCTTGCTGGGCACCGCCGCACAGCAGCAGTTCATCCGGCGCCAGGGTCAGGCCGCGATTGGCCAGCCAGCGGGCACCCTGCACACGGCCGAGCAGCAATTGCTCGGGGCCCAGGTAGTGTTCAAGCAGGGCGGTTTCACCCTGGCTGAGCAGGGCCTGCAAGCTGTGTTGCAGGTCCAGGTTATGCGGGTCGGCTACCGGCACGTTGGTCGACAGGTCGATGATCGCCTGCTGGTGGTCCGGTTGCTTGAGACGGAACAGCGTGGCCTCCTTGCTTCCCGCCAGCACATAGGTGCCACGCCCCACCTCGCCGGACACCAGGTGCCGCGCCGCCGCTTCACGGTAGGCCTGCTGCGTGGTGCTGGGGTTGAGGCCGAGGGTCCAGGCCAGCCGACGTTGCGGTGGCAGGCGCTCACCCACCTTGAGTTCACCGCGTTCGATGGCCTCGGCAATGGCTGCCACCAATGCCAGGTAACGCGGCTGGCCGTCATCGGCCAGGGTTGGAGTCCACACGATATTGCCACCCATGCAATATAACTTTGGACCCATACAATGCCCGGCGCTTAGGATCGGTTCAACCTCGTACCGATGAAGGATGATCGTCATGTTCGACCTGCCCGCGCTGCGTGAAGCGGCCACCTACGTCCATCAGCACGTCTCGCCGACCCCGCAGCACGCCTGGCCGCTGCTGGCCGAGCGGCTTGGCTGCCAGTTGTGGGTCAAGCATGAGAACCACGCGCCCACCGGCGCTTTCAAGGTGCGCGGCGGGCTGGTCTATGTCCGCTCGCTGCTGGCGCAGGCTGTGTTGCCGCGTGGTCTGGTCACCGCCACCCGTGGCAACCATGGCCAGAGCATGGCCTTGGCGGCACGCCAGGCTGGCCTGCCCCTGGTGATCGTGGTGCCAGAAGGCAACTCGCGGGAGAAGAACGCCGCCATGCGCGCCCTCGGCGCCGAACTGGTGGAGCACGGCGTCGATTTCGACGTGGCGCGTGAAGAGGCGGCCCGCCTGGCCGAAGTGCGTGGTTATGCCATGGTGCCGTCGTTCCATCCGGAACTGGTGAAGGGCGTTGCCACTTACGCCTTGGAGCTGTTCGAGGCGGTCGCCGACCTCGATTGTGTGTATGTGCCGATCGGCATGGGCTCGGGTATTTGCGGGCTGATCCAGGCGCGCAACCTGCTGGGGCTGCGCACCGAGATCGTCGGTGTGGTCTCCGGCGCGGCGGATGCCTACGCGCAAAGCTTCGAACAAGGCCGCATCGTCACCACCGCCAGCGCCAACACTTTTGCCGACGGCATGGCCTGCCGGGTCCCCCATCCGCAGGCCTTTGCGCTGGTGCGCGAGCATGCCGCACGTATCGTGCGGGTGAGCGATGACGAGATCGCCAGCGCCATGCGCCTGTATCACGAAACTACCCACAACACCGCCGAAGGGGCAGGGGCTGCCGCGCTGGCTGCGCTCATGCAAGAGTGTGGGCGCCAGGCCGGCAAGCGGGTGGCGGTGGTGTTGAGCGGGGCGAATGTGGACCGTGAGCGTTATGCGCGGGTGTTGGCGGGTGATGGGATGTCCTCGATGAGCCCCGTGAATTGAGCAGGCGCAATTTTTTCCAATACCGGCGCGCCTCGCCCAATGTTCAATTGGCCAACTTTCTCACTGCACCGAGTGCGCCATGCCTTTTTCCAACGGTTTCCTCCTCAGCCTCTCCCTGTGCCTGGACATCGGCGTGGCCAATATCGCCATGATCACCCTGGCCATGCAACGCGGTTTTCTCAAGGGCTTCTGGCTGGGCTTGGGTACCTGCGTCGGCGACCTGGTCTATGCCATCGCCGCCCTGGCCGGGATGACCGTGTTGCTGCAGTTCGAAAGCGTGCGCTGGACCCTGTGGCTGGGCGGTTCGGCGTTGCTGGTGTGGTTCGCCGTGAAGATGCTGCTGGTGGCCTGGCGTGGCGGGCACATGGAGGCCAGCCGCGAGGTGGTGATCGAGTCGGGCTGGCGCGAGTTCCTGCGCGGGATCTTCCTGGCCATGTCCTCGCCTACCGCGATCCTTTGGTTCGCCGCCGTTGGCGGTGTACTGATCTCCCGGTCCGGTGGCGGCAGCGCGTTGGATGCGGGCTTGTTCCTCGGTGGCTTCTTCGCTGCCGGGCTGTTCTGGTGCGTATCACTGTGCACCATCGCCAGCCACGGCGGGCGCCTGCTTGGCGACCGGCTGCTGACCTGGTCGTACCTGCTGTCGGCGGCGATCTTCTGTTACTTCGCGGTGTACGTGATCTTGTCTGGGTATCGCGAGTTCATTCTGGCTGTTCCCGTCTGAAACGGCCTGGTCGTGCCGGGCGGTGTTTATAAGTTTGTTTGATCGTTTGCTTAATTATTCGGATGTTTCCGATGTGCCTATAGGAAGCGTCCGAATTGATAAATGCAGCGAAGTTAAAATATCCCGGTGTTTTTATAAATAACGATTTGAAATAATTTCGTAATTCCTATTTTAAATCATTCGCTTGTGTTCGATTGCGCAGAAATTTGCGCATTTTCATTGCCTTATGATTCGGGTGCTTATTTACCGCTCTAGAGCGACCCCTTACTTGCACGGAATGCAAGTGGGGCGCTTTGGACGTACCTGTCATAAGGAATGTGAATGTCCGGCCCTGGCGATCAACCCTCTTTCAGTTTGCAGGTTCATGGTGTTCAAACGGACTTGCAGGTTTTGCGTTTCAAAGGGGCAGAGGCACTGAGTTGCCCCTATTCATTCCACCTCGAACTGGTCAGTGAAGACCCGTCGCTCGACCTCGAAAGCCTGCTGCACAAACTGGCCACGCTGCGGGTCGGCAACGATGAGCAGTGCTTCCACGGCCAGGTCGCCAGCGTCGCTCAGGCTGACAGCGGGCGGCGGTTGACCCATTACCGGCTGGAGCTGGTGCCGCGCCTGGCCAGCCTGGCGCACTGCCGCAACCTGCGGATCTTCCAGCAGCAGAACGTGCCGCAGATCATCGCTGGGGTGCTCAAGGCTCACGGTATCCTCGCCGACGCCTACGTGTTCCGCCTCGGCCCCACCCCATACGAAAAGCGCGAGTACTGCACCCAGTACGACGAGACCGACCTCGCTTTCGTGCAGCGCCTGTGCGAGGAGGAGGGGCTGCACTACCACTTCGAGCACAGCGCCGACGCCCACCTGCTGGTGTTTGGCGACGAGCAGAGCGCCTTCCCGCGCCTGGCGCGGCCCACCCCCTTCGCGCCGCACAGCGGCCAAGTCGCGCAGCAGCCGGTGGTCAGCCAGTTCGGCGCGCGGGTGGCGGCGCGTACCGGGCGGGTCAGCCGGCGCGATTATGACCCGCTCAAGCCCAAGCTGCTGCTCGAAGCCCAGCATCAACCCGAGCTGCCCGTGCCCCAGCCGGACCTGGAGGATTACGGCTATCCGGGGTGTTTCACTGACCGCGAACGAGGCCGCCAGCTGAGCCAGCGGGCCCTGGAAGGCCACCGTGCCGACTACCTGCAAGCCGAAGGCGCGAGCGACCAGCCGGCCTTGCGCTGCGGTCATTTTTTCACCCTCGAGGACCATCCACGCACAACCTGGAACGCGCTCTGGCTGTTGGCCGAGGTTACCCACGAGGGCCATCAGCCCCAAGTGCTGGAGGAGGCCGACGCCAGCGCCGCTGGCGAGGCCTGGCAAGGCTACCGCAACACCTTCAAGGCCTTGCCCTGGGGCACCCCCTACCGGCCGCCCGCCCCCAGCCCCCGGCCTCGGGTACACGGCGCCCAGACCGCTCGGGTGACCGGCCCGCAAGGGGAGGAGATCCACTGCGACCGCCTTGGCCGGATCAAGGTGCAGTTCCACTGGGATCGCGATGGCCGGCTGGATGAAAAGTCCAGCTGCTGGCTGCGCGTCGCCAGCCAGTGGGCCGGTAACCAGTACGGCGGGCTGGTCATCCCGCGGGTGGGCATGGAAGTGCTGGTGAGCTTCCTCGACGGCAACCCCGACCGGCCGCTGGTCACCGGCTGCCTGTACCACGCCGAGCACCAGCCGCCCTATGAACTGCCCGCCAACAAGACCCGCAGCGTGTTCAAGACCTGCAGCTCGCCCGCCGCCGAAGGCCACAACGAGCTGCGTATCGAGGACCGCGCCGGCCAGGAGCAGATCTACATCCACGCCCAGCGTGACTGGGAGCAGCGCATCGGCCACGACCAGCGCAGCCACGTTGGCCATGAGCGCCACGACACTGTGCTGGCCGATGTACACAGCGAGTACCACGCCCAGCAACACCGCACCGTGCACGGCGACCGCAAGACCGAGCTGCGCGGCGACGACCACCTGACCGTCGCCAACAGCCGGCATATCACCCTGGGCCAGGCCTTGCTGGTGGAGGCCGGGCAGGAAATCCACCTGTCGGCCGGCAAGCGCCTGGTGCTGGATGCCGGCAGCGAGGTGGTGCTGCGGGCGGGCGGCGGTTTCGTGCGGATCGCGGCCGGCGGGGTGACCGTGGGGGGCGCGCTGTATGTCGACTCCAGCGGCCAGGTCGCCGCCGGCACCCCGGCCGCGCCACTGCTGCCGGGTATCACGGCTGAGGCCGAACGCTCGGTTTCGGGCCTGCCGCTGACCCAGGCGCAGCTCGACACCTTCCGGCGCAATGCCGCGTTCTGCGAGGAGTGCGAGCGGTGCAAGGAGGGTGCCTGTGAGCTTTGAATCCCTTACTCCCCAAGACTGGCTGGCAGCCAGCCCGCTGGCTGATGGTGAGCGGCTTTACCTGGTGTTCGGCAGCCTTGCAAAGGCCGATACGCTGGCCGCCTACCGGCAGCGCGATGGCTCCCACGTGCCCCAGCCGCTGTGGAAAGATACCCCCTATGCCGGCTGGCTGGAGGCTATGCCTTACCTGGTGAAGGCCGCGCCGCAAGGGGACTTCCTCACCTGGTGCAGTAACCAGCGCTGCCTTGACTGGGGCTGGCTGGCGGTGTCCTCGCACCCACCGGCCCTGGTGTTCGACTACCTGCGCAGCCTGACCCAGGTGAAGCTGCCCGACGGCACCGCGGTGTTCCTGCGTCTGTGGGACGGCCATCAGTTGCTGGCCCTGCTCGATCACCACGCGCCAGGCGAGGCGCCGCTGCTGCCGGTATTCAGCCGCGTCTGGTGCAACGGCCAGGCCCGCCCGCTGAGCCAGGCGCAGCGCCTGAACATCGAACCCTTCCCTTGGTGGCAGGCGAGTGCCGCGTTACTCGAGCGCCTGCACCACCACGACCCCGGCCCGGTGCTGGACAACCTCATGCAATGGCTGCGCGAGGCCCATGCCGACCTTTACTTCGCCCTCCCCGAGGCCAATCTGCGCTGCAAGGTCGCGCGCCTGGCCCTGGGTGCTCCGCTCGACCCGCCGGCCCTGGAACGGTTGCTGGCGCACGTGAACAAGGACATCACGCCATGAGCCTGATCATCTACGCCAAGTTCCTCCTCGACAATCTCGACGCCCACAAGCCCGATGGCCCGGCTCGCATCGCCGCCTTCCGCCAGCACAGCCTCGCTACCTTCGAAGCGCTGCAGGACAGCTTCTTGCTGGGCTGGGCGCTGGACCTGGAGCAAGAGCTGCGCTTCACCGACAGTGCTGGCAACGAGGTGATGCGCCAGGCCAAGGGCCTTGGCGAACGGCGCATCACCGGCTACGCCAACTGCCCGGCCAATGGCGTGCTGAATATCGTGCACCGCTTCGAAAGCCTGGCCTTCGTGCCCATCGGCGGCACCCCCTACCAACTGGTCGAGCAGGTGGCGGCGGGCCAGACCCCGCAACGCTTCGAAGGGGTGCTCAATGCCAACGGCCAGGCAACCATCAGCGGTTGCCACGCCAACCGCCGCTATCGCCTGTACTTCCACCCCAAGGTCAGCCCGGCCGAGGTCCAGGCCCTGTACGCCTCGTACGACAGCCTGCTCGACCAGCTCAAGGGCTGGCTGGACGGCGAGTGGGCCGAACGTATCGCCCCACATTGGGACCGCATGCCGCCGGTGGGGTCGATGCAGCGCGTGAACGACATCCACAAGGCGATGGCCAAGGGTGTCGGCAGCGTGCTGATGAACCTGTTCGACGACCTCAAGGCCCTGGTCAAGCTGCTGTTCAACCTCGGCGGCGCGCGCGACCAGCTGTTGCAGTTCATCAGCGAGGCCGACTTCGACAAGCTCAAGGCCCAGGCTGGCAGCCTGCTGCACACCGCCTTCCTGATGCTCGACGACGAGCTGCTGATGTTCTACTACGCCACCGCGATCCTGCAGTGGCTGGCCCTGAGCCCGCCCGAGTGGCAGGCCCAGGCTTACGCCATGCTCAATGCCGGGCTGTTGCTGGATGTGCTGTTGGGGATCGTGCTGTCCGGCGGCCTGGGGCTGGCGTTCCGCCTCACCGCCAAGGGCCTCAAGTACGCCAGCAATGCCGCCCGGGGTGCCGACGGCTTGCTGGACGGCCTGCAACGGCTGATCGACCTCAGCCGCCAGCATGCCCTGGCGACCCATACCAAACGCGCCCAGCCGCTCTTGACCGGCGGCAGTGTCGAGGTCAACAGCGCGGCCAAGGTACCGCTGGCAATCAAGAGCGCCGCGCAGGGCATCGACCTGGCCGTGGACGATGCCGTGTCGGTGGTGCGTGGCAAGCGCCACAGCACGCTGCGGGTGGAGCAGGAGCTCGACCTGCCCGATGCCCCCAGCCAACCGCGCACCCCCAGCGACAAGCCCGCCCAGCGCGCCGACGAGACCGCCACCCATCGCTGCCCGGTGTCGATGGTCACCGGCGAGGAGCTGCTCACCCTCAAGGATGCCGAGCTGTTCGGCGTGCTGCCGGTAGAGTGGGTGCGCCTGTACCGCACCAGTGCGGCTGAAATCGACCACGGTCTGGGCCCCGGCTGGAGCCACAGCCTGTGCCACCGCTTGCAGGCCGACGGCCAGGGCGTGCTGTGGTGCGACCACGAAAACCGCCGCACCCACTTCCCGATGCCGGACAGCCAGCGCCCGGTGATCGGCAATAGCCTGTGCAGCGCGGCCATCTACCTGGGCCAGACCGACGGCGAGCTGGTGATCGCCGAGGCCGGCGCCCGCCCGCGCTACCTGCACTTCATCGATGGCCGGCTGATGGCCCTGAGCGATGCCTACGGTAACCGCGTAAGCCTGGCGTACGATCACAGCGGCCGCTTGCAGCACATCGACAACGGCGCCGGCAACCGCCTGCTGCTGAGCTACCAGCAAGGCCGCCTGGTGACGGTGGAGCAGCAGTTCTGGCAGTCGATGTACGACAGCAAGGGGCTCGAGCAGGCGCCCTGGGTACGGGTGGCGACCCTGGCCACCTACCACTACAACGACGCCGGGCAACTGACCGAAGCCGGCAATGGCCTGGACGAGCGCGAGCGCTACCGCTATGACGCCGCCAACGTCATCCTCGAGCGCCAGCTGGCGGGGGGCGCGGCGTTCTACTGGGAGTGGGAAGGCGAGGGCCGGCACGCCCGCTGCGTGCGCCACTGGTCCAGCGTGCCGGGCCTGGAGGCCCGTTACCAGTGGGACGGCCAGGGCGGCGTGACGGTGCACAACGCCGATGGCAGCCAGCAGTTCTATCAGCACGACGACAAGGCCCGGCTGGTGCGCCAGGTAGACGCCGACGGCGCCGAGCACCACAAGACCTACGACGCCAAGGGCCGGCTGATCGGCGAGCGCAACCCGCTGGGTGCCGAAACCTTCTACAGCTACGACGACGCCGGCTACTTGCTGTCGGTGCGCCCCGAGGACAGCGAGGCTACCCACTACCACTATCGCGACGGCCATGTGTGCGAGGTGCGCCGTGGCCAGGCGCGTTGGTTGTACCAGCGCAACGCCGAGGGCGATGTGGTCAGCCAGACCGACCCCTGCGGGCAGGTCACCGGCTACCGCTATGACGAACAGGGCCGCCTGGTCGCCATCCGCCAGGCCGACGGCGGCCTGCACGAGCTGGGCTGGAACGCCTCTGGGCAACTGGTCAGCGAAGCCTTGCCCGGCGGCGGTTCGCGGCGCTACCGCTACGACGCCCTCGGCCGCCTGGTGATGCGCCTGCGCGAGAATGCCTCGGCCACCCAGTACACCTGGGACCTGGCCGGGCGCCTGAGCGAAGTGTCGCTGCCTGGCGGCGGTGTGCGCCGCTATCAGTACAACGCCTATGGCCGGGTGACCGCGCAAAGCGACGAGCAGGGCCGGGTGACCCGCTTCGAATACGAAGGCGGCCTGCACCTGCCGTCGCGGCGCATCAACCCCGATGGCAGCTGCCTGCACTACCGCTACGACAACGGCCAGCTGCAACTGTCGCAAGTCATCAACGAGCGTGACGAATGCTACCGCCTGGCCTACCACGCCAACGGCCTGCTCGCCGAAGAAACCGGTTTCGACGGGCGCGTCACCCGCTACGGCTACGACCTCAATGGCCAACTGCTTGAAAAGACCGAGCTGGGCGACGACGGCGAGCCCTGGTTGACCCGCTACACCCGCGACAAGCAAGGCCGGCTGCTGGTCAAGACCCTGCCCGACGGCCAGCAGGTCAGCCACCAGTACGACGCCCTGGGTCGCCTGGTGCGGGTGGACGACGGCCACTGGCCGCTAGCCTACGAGTACGACCTGTGCGACCGCCTGGTTACCGAGCACCAGGGCTGGGCGACCCTGCACTACGGCTACGACGTGATGGGCCAGGTCAGCCATTGCCGCTTGCCCGACGGCAGCCGCCTCGACTACCGCTACCAGCCCGGTGGCCACCTGCAAACCATCGACCTCGACGGCCAGCGTCTCACCGCCCACCGCCATGGCCTCGGCCAGGAACTGGCCCGCGAGCAGGGCGAGCTGCTCAGCCAGTTCCAGCATGACGGCCAGGGCCGCCTGGTAAGCCAACGGGTCGATCGCAAGGAAGGCCCGGTGTTCATGCGCCGCTACCACTACGACGACAGCGGCAACCTGGCACGCCTGGAGGACACCCGCCGCGGCACCCGCAGCTACCACTACGACCCGCTCGACCGCTTGACCAGCGTGCGCGGCGAACTGGCCGAGTATTTCGTCCATGACCCCGCCGGCAACCTCCTGGCCCAGAGCGGCCTGCGCGGCGACCCTCGCGACGTGCAGGTGCAGGCCAACCGCCTGCTGATGCACGGCGACTGCCACTACAGCTACGACCGCTTCGGCAACCAGGCCAGTGAACGCCGCGGCCACGGCCAGCAGCTGGTCACCAATTACCAGTACGACAGCCAGCACCGCCTGGCCAGCGTCCAGCTGCCCGACGGCCGCCAGGCCCGCTACCGCTACGATGCCTTCGGCCGGCGCGTGTCCAAGGACGTCGACGGCACCGAGACCGCCTTCATCTGGCAGGGCGAGCGCCTGCTGGCCGAGCACTGCCAGGGCCGCTGGCGCAGCTACGTGTACGAGCCCGGCAGCTTCCGCCCGATGGTGATGCTGCTACGCGACGGCGACACCCCCGCCGAGGCCCTGCACTACCACCTCGACCACCTTGGCACTCCCCAGGAGCTGACCGCCGCCAACGGCCGCATCCGCTGGTCGGCGCGCTACCGCGCCTACGGCCACGTGCTGCGGCTGGACGTGGACCAGGTCGACAACCCCCTGCGCTTCCAGGGGCAGTACTACGATGAAGAAACCGGGCTGCATTACAACCGGCACCGCTATTACAACCCTCAGACCGGGCGGTACCTGACGCCGGATCCGATTGGACTGGCGGGTGGGGTTAATGAGTATTTGTATGGTGTGAACCCGACGGGGTGGGTGGATCCGTTGGGGTTGGAGGCGTGTTGTCCGGAAGTATTTACCTACAGGGGAATGCCGGTTAACAAGGGTATAAAACAGCATATGGAGAAGTTTGATGGCTTTACCCAGAAGCATGGAGTTAAAGGAGCGCATAGTCGAAGTGAGTTTATGAGAGTGGTGGATGAAAAACGGTTGCGCGTGATTTCGGAGACTCCAGGCGATGTAAAGGGCATTACACAGGTGTTTTATGAGGGGGATGCCTTGGATAGAAGGCTGAATGTGGTTGGTGTTAAGGAGTTTCGTACGCCGAAAACGCTTTATGATGATCTTCAGCACTCAACGAATAGGGTTTATCTTAATGGTCTAAGAGCGGCATTGCTAAAATATCGAGAGGCGGTTGCGGAAGGTGCAACTGGTTATAATTCTTCCTACAATGGAATGGCTTTTAGGGTTTACTTGGATAAAAATACTAAAGCGGTGTCAAATTTTCATCCGTCTATCAAGTAATTTTTTTGGGGGCATCATGTTTAGCGAGAATGATTTGGGGGTGATGGGGGCTTGTATGCTTGATTTCAATTTGTGTAAAAGTTTGGAGCGTGAAAGTTTTATTGGTGTTCTGCTTGAGCGGCTGTTAAGCCTTGAAGGCATTGGTACAGAAATGTCGGGGGTCTTCCTAGGGTGTGATAGCGACCCGCGCAGTATTCCAGACTATTTGGATGCTGATGGGTTTTGTATGTCGTTTGAATATATGGGAGAGTATGTTGTTTGCTCCATGCTTGAGGGTGCGAAGTATATAGAGGAGTGGTGTGATAAAAATGTGGTTTTTGAAAGGGAGTCAGTGGTTTGTCTCTGTAGAAAGCTGGTGGGGCTTTATGGCGGCATGACTAATCTTGTGTGTAGTGATGTTCCGAAAAACTGCTTATTGGATTTTCATCTTTGCTCCAGTTTACATGTGGATAGCCATATTGGGGTCTTGCTGGAGGGTCTTTTGAACTTCGATGGGTTGGGGGTAGGTATGTCGGGAGTGTATCTGGAATGCGATGAGGATCCAGACAATATCCCGGGTTACCTAAATTCTAATGGGGCTCAAATGTCGTTTGAGTTTATGGGGGGGTACGTTGTCTGTTCCATGTCTGTGGGGGCTTGTTATATTCGTGATTGGTGTGGGAAAAATTTCGGTTCTGAAGAGGTTGGCTCTGAAAGGTCAGTGGTAATGGCTGCGTGTGATAAGTTGGTGGCGCTCTACAAGGAGTATGATAATGCTAGAGTTTGTGTTTAAAAGGCTGTGAGCTAAGTAATCCAATATGGAGCGGATTTCTACCACCTCGACCACCTTGGCACTCCCCAGGAGCTGACCGCCGTCAATGGCCGCATCCGCTGGTCGGCGCGCTACCGCGCCTACGGCCACGTGCTGCGGCTGGACGTGGACCACGTCGACAACCCCCTGCGGTTCCAGGGGCAGTACTACGATGAAGAAACCGGGCTGCATTACAACCGGCACCGTTATTACAACCCACAGACAGGGCGGTATCTAACGCCGGATCCGATTGGATTGGCGGGTGGGGTCAATGGGTATTTGTATGGTGTGAATCCAACGGGGTGGGTGGATCCGTTGGGGTTGGAGGCAGTCTGTCCAGAGACCTGTAGTTATAAAGGGGTCTCTATCAGTGGGGGAATAAAAGATCATTTGTCAAAATTTGATGGTTACACTGTAAAGCAGGGGGTGAAAGGGGCGCATGATAGGGAAGAGTTTATGAAGGTGGTGGATGAGATGGGGCTGCATGTTTTGTCGGAAAAGGCTGGGCCACCTGGAATTTTTGAGATTACTTATGGGCGTGACAAGCTTAATTCGGCGTTGGAGGTTGTGGGGGTTAAAGAATTCGGCAACCCTAAGACAGTTTATGATCCTCGTGTTTTGTCTACTGACGAAATTTATGCGGCAGGGCTCGAGGCTGCAGTGTCAGGTTATCAAAAATCAGTAAAGAATGGTGAGAAGGTTTATAGCTCAGTTTCCCGTGGTATAAAGTTTAGGGTTTATAAAGACGATTCTGGAGTGGTGGTGAATTTTCATCCATTCATGAGGTAGAAGAAATGAAATTGGAAGATGATAAGTCTGTTGCGTGGGATTGCTTGGTGGGGTTTAGAGAGTGTTCCAGTAGCTACGCAGATAGCTATATAGGTGTAATGCTTGGAAAGCTATTGGTCTATGAGGGTATTGCCGTAGAAGAATCTGGTGTGTACTTGGAGTGTGATGAGGATTTTCAAATGATTCCATCGTACTTGGTTGGTCGAGAAGGTTGTATGGCTTTTGAATTTATGGGTAAGAGCTTCGTATGTACTATGCCGGAGGGGGCGGAAATTATACGTGATTGGTGTGAGAGGAAAGTTTATCGTGATAGGGAAGTTGTTCTGGAGGCGTGTAATAAATTGGTGTCAGTTTATGGTGAAAGTGGCTTGGGGAAGCGTAAGTGAGAGTGGTTGTTGTGCTGTGCAAGGCGGCTAGATAAGGCTTAGTGCTATCGAGTGAGAGGGTGTGAGCTGAAATAGAATGTTATTAAGGGGCTTTTAATGGGTTGATGATCTGGTCAAGGTGGCTTTATGGCTGCATTTGGTTCTGCTGAAATTGTTAGTGCGTGCTTAATGGGTTTTCGAGATTCGGGGGCAAAATATGTAGAGAGCTATCTTGATGTTTTGCTTGATTGCTTGTTGCAGTTTGAGGGTGTCGGTATTGAGATGTCTGGTGTGTTCGTTCATAGAGATGAAGATTTGGATAATATGCCGGCATACCTAGTTGATTTTGAAAATGGAATGGCGTTCGAGTTTATAGGGGGGTCTGCTGTATATAAAATGTCTGAGGGTGCAGGAATGATTTTTGATTGGTGCGAGGTGAATGTGAGTAAGGATAAAGAGGAGGTGATGAATAAGTGTGATCGTTAGGTTTGTCTGTGCGGTGATTATGGCTAATTGGCAGTTTTTTGTGTTTGGATAACTCTGTGTGAAGGGGCGTGTGTGAACGTGAAAATTGGCAATATACGGCCACGTGCTGCGGCTGGACGTGGACCAGGCCGACAATCCCCTGCGTTTCCAGGGGCAGTACTACGATGAAGAAACCGGGCTGCATTACAACCGACACCGCTATTACAACCCGCAGACAGGGCGGTACCTGACGCCGGATCCGATTGGACTGGCGGGTGGGGTTAATGGGTATTTGTATGGTGTGAACCCGTCATCCCGGCCGCGCCCCCCTTGTAACGGGTTGCGTAGTGCTGCGGGGTTACCCCGTGCACGCGTCGGAAGGCACCGATGAAATGGCTCTGGTCATAAAAGCCCAGGTCGAGCGCCACGTCCTGCGGGTGCTGGCCTGCGCGCAGGCGGCGGCGCGCTTCGATCAGGCGCAGTTGCATGTGGTACTGCAGCGGCCCAAGGCCGGTGGCTTTCTTGAAGCAGCGCGCGTAGTGGTATTTGCTGAGCCCGGCCAGCTCCGCCAGTTGCTCAAGCTCCAGGCGGCTGTCGAGGCTCGCGTTCATCGCGGCCAGGCTGCGACTGACAGCGACCGACTGCTCGCCGGGCGTGGCCGTGGGTTGTTCGAGCAATTGCGCCACCAGCAACAGCAATGCCTGCTCGCGCTCGCCAGCGTCGGCCCGGGCCAGGTCGAGCAGGGCTGTAAACAGGCCGGGGTGCTCGAGGATGCCCTGCTCGAACGCCGGGGGCTGGTCGGTCGAGCGCAGATTGTTGTCACCGATCACCTGGCGCAGGGTGTCGGTGGCCAGGTGCAGGCTGATGTATTCCACGCCGTCGGGGCCGAAGGTCGAAGCCTGCACGGCCAATGGGTTGTACAAGGTTACGCGGCGGGCGGGTACAGCCAGCTCGCGACCGTCCAGCCATATCTGTTCGGCACCTCGCAAATTGGCACCCAGCACGTATTCGTCGTGGGTATGGCGAGCAAAACTGGCGCTGCCCTGCGCGTGCACCCACGACAACTCCAGCTGTGCGCAGGCGAGCAGGGGGTGGCTGGTCAACGGCATGGGGGCGTTTCCCTGTGGCGGATCTGGGCTACGCTATCGAACCAGCATGGCCCGATGCAATGGCCCCCAAGTCAATTCAGCGAGACCTATGATGATGAACCCGATCCCCGTTCGCTACGAAGATGGCCGGGCGCTGACCCTCGTTGGCTTCGCCGAGCGTTTCAGCATGGCCGATCTCAGTGGGCTGCCGCGCCTGTGGCAGCGCTTCGGGCCGCATATCGGGCATGTGCCCGGCGCCCATGGCCATGACAGTTATGGTGTGTGCTACAACCCCGACGGCCAGGGTGGCTTCGACTATCTGGCCGGCGTCGAGGTCGCTGCGGCTGCCGGGTTGCCCGCCGGCTTCACTCACCTGAAGCTCTCGCCGCAGCATTACGCAGTGTTCGAACACCACGGCAGCCTGCAGGGTATCAAGGCGACCTTCGACGGCATTTTCCAGCAGTGGCTGCCTGCCTCCGGCGAGCGCTCGGCCAATGCCGCGGTGTTCGAGCGTTACCCGGCCGGGTTCGACCCTGCCGACCCACAGGCCGTCATGGAAATCTGGATTCCGCTCGAGCGCCGCTGAGGCGATGGGAAATTCTCCCTGGCGCTGTCGATTTGCCCGATCCCCGTTCGACCAAAGGTGAACGCAATATCAACGCCGTCGCCCCAACGTCCGGAGGAAACATCGATGAACAGCGCAGCCGAACATGAAATCCGCCAACTGATCGAGCACTGGATCCAGGCCGTGCGTGATCGCGATGTCGACAGGATCGTCGCGCCCTATGCCGACGACATCCTCGCCTTCGATGCGATCCAGGCCCTGCAGTTCAAGGGCAAGGCCGCCTACCGCGCGCACTGGGAAATGTGCATGGGTTTTTGCACCGGCCCCATGGTATTCGAAGTGGCGCAACTGACCGTGCATGCCGACGGCGACCTGGGCCTGGCCCACTGGCTCAACCGCTGCGGGCCTTCCGACGATGAAAGCCAGTGCGGCTTCATGCGGGTCACGGTGGCGTACCGGCGCCAGGCGGGCCAATGGCAGGTCATCCATGAGCACTGGTCGGCACCTTTCGACATGGAAACGCAAAAAGCCCTGTTCGACCTCAAGCCCTGAAGCCTGTCGACCGCCCATCGCCACCTCACGCTGGAGACGATCATGAAATACCTGTGCCTGGTCTACTGTGATGAAGGGCTGTTGCACAGCCTGCCCGACAGCCCCGAAGACGCCGAATGCATGGCCTACGCCCAGTCCATCCAGGGCTCCGGGCGCATGCTCGCCGCCGAGGCGCTCAAGCCGGTGCAGACGGCCACCACGGTACGCGTGCGCGGGGGGCACATGAGCCTCACCGACGGCCCGTTCGCCGAAACCAAGGAGCAGCTGGCGGGCTTCTACCTGGTCGATGCCCGCGACCTCAACGAGGCGCTGAACATCGCCAAGGGCATCCCGGCAGCACGGGTTGGCAGTGTTGAAGTGCGGCCCGTACGCGAACTGCAACCCTGAAGGAGAACAACCAGCATGACACTGGCGCAACCGCTACAGGCCCCGCACGAGCTGTCCATCAGCCGCCTGATCGATGCCCCGCCGGCCAAGGTGTTCCGGGCCTGGACCGAACCCCAATGGCTGATGCAGTGGTGGGGGCCGCACGGCATGACCACCCCCGAATGCGAGATGCAACTGTGGGCGGGCGGGCTGTTCCGCACCTTGATGCGTGCGCCTGACGGCAGCGAATACCCGCATCAGGGCGTGTTCCTGGAAATCCACCCACCGCACCGGCTGGTCTTCACCGACGCCTTCCGCCCAGGATGGGTGCCGTCGGAGAAGGCCTTCATGACCGCCGTGGTCACCTTCGACGAAGAGCATGGCAAGACCCGCTATACCGCGCGTGCCTGGCACTGGAATGCCGCCGACTGCCTCGCCCATGAAGAAATGGGCTTTCATCAGGGCTGGGGAGAAAGCCTGGACCGCCTGGTGGAGGTAGTGACCCAGCGGATGCCGGACTGATGCAAGCGCCGGCGCAGGTACGCGAGGAGGTCGAGGCGGTCTATCGCCGCGACTCGCGGCGTATCCTGGCTACCCTGATCCGCTTGCTGGGGGATTTCGACCTGGCCGAGGAGGCCATGCACGATGCCTTCTTCATTGCCGTCGAGCGTTGGCAGCGCGACGGCATCCCCGACAATCCGCGGGCCTGGCTGGTTTCGACCGGGCGTTTCAAGGCTATCGACGCCTTGCGCCGACGTGCTCGTTTCGACCGTTCCCAGGCCGAGCTGATCATGCTGCTCGAAGGCGAGGCGCACGACCCCGGCGATGAAGAGCTGCTGGCCGACGATCGTCTGCGTCTGATCTTCACCTGCTGCCACCCGTCCCTGGCCTTCGATGCCCAGGTGGCGCTGACCCTGCGCGAGGTGTGCGACCTCACCACCGAGCAGATTGCCCGTGCCTTCCTGCAGAGCCCGACGACCATCGCCCAGCGTATTGTGCGCGCCAAGGCGAAGATCCGTGATGCCAGGATCCCCTACCAGGTGCCCGCCCTGAACGAGTTGCCCGAGCGTCTGGAAAGTGTGTTGCGGGTAATCTACCTGGTGTTCAACGAAGGCTATTCGGCTTCGACGGGTGAAGACGTGGTGACCCAGGCGTTGACCGATGAGGCTATTCGCCTGGGCCGTCTGGTTGGGCAGTTGCTGCCAGATGCCGAAGTGCTCGGCCTGCTGGCGTTGATGTTGCTGCAGGCCTCGCGGCAACGAGCGCGCAGCGATGCCGAAGGCGAACTGGTGGTGCTCGATGAGCAGGACCGCAGCCTGTGGGATCGGGCGCAGATCGAGGAAGGTTGCCAGTTGGTGCAGCAGGCGCTGCGTAGCCGGGCGTTCGGGCCCTACAGCCTGCAGGCGGCGATTGCTGCCGTGCATGCCGAAGCGCCCAGTGCCGAAGCCACGGACTGGGATGAGGTGGTCGGGTTGTATGAGGTGCTGCAACGGCATTGGCCGTCACCGGTGGTCGAGCTGAACCATGCGGCGGCGCTGGCCCGTCGGGATGGTGCGCAGGTGGGACTGCAGGCCGTTGAGGCCATACTTGGGCGGGGCGAGCTGGGTGATTACCACCTGGCCCATGCCGCGCGGGCCGAGCTGCATCGGCAGTTGGGCAACATCGAACAGGCTCGCAGTGCCTGGCAGCAGGCACTGGCGCTGACTCGGCAGGGGCCGGAACGGCGGCATATCGAGCGACGCCTGCGCGAGCTGGGCTAGGCACAACCCTCGCAAGCCCGTGCTCTGTGGGGCAACTGCCTGGTGTCACTCGCACTGGCCTCATCGCCGGCAAGCCGGCTCCCACAGGGATCGCGCGAGCTTTAGCAGTTGAGTAAGACAGTTGCTCCTACAAAGACAGTTGCTCTCACATGAGCGTGGCACGATCCATGTGGGAGCTGGCTTGCCAGCGAAAGGGGCCTGCAAGGCCCCCAAAAAACCGTGATCAGCTGGCGACGAAATTCGGCGGGCTCACCAGTTCGACGGTCTGCAGCTTGCGCGGCGCCAGGATCTCGGCCTCACCGGCGACCACCAGCTCGTCGTTCTGGTTGTACACGTTGGTGGCGATGCGCACCTTGAATTTGGGCAGCTTCTCGAGCACTTCCAGGCGCACGGTCAGGGTGTCGCCGATCTTTACCGGCTTCTGGAAGCTCATCTGCTGACCCAGGTAGATGGTGCCGGGGCCGGGCAGGGTGCAGGCCACCGCGGCGCTGATCAGCGCACCGCTGAACATGCCGTGGGCGATGCGTTCGCGGAACATGCTCTTGGCGGCGAACTCGGCGTCGAGGTGCACCGGGTTGTGGTCACCGGACATCGCGGCGAACAGCTGGATGTCGCGTTCTTCCACGGACTTCTGGTACTCAGCTTTCTGGCCGACTTCGAGGGCTTCGTAAGGCGTGTTGCTGACCTGGGTCATCGGGGCTTCCTTGTGGGGCGGGCGAGGCTGCCTATCATTCACTGCGGACAGGGCGGCCAAGGGCCAGCGCCTGTTCCAGCCAGCCGATGATATCGGCGCAGACCTCGTCGCGATGGGTTTCGTTGAGCACTTCGTGCCGTGCGCCAGGATAGACGCGCAACTGCACGTGGCGGTTGCCGGTCGCGCGCAGGGCGTCGGCCAGAACCGTGAGACGCTTGCCGGCACTCACCGGATCACATTCACCGCCAATTACCAGCACTGGCAGGTTCGGATCGATCTGCGCGAGGTGCTTGGCCTGGCTGATCTGCGCCAGGCCCTGCAGCAGGTCGAGCCACAGTTGGTTGCTGCAGCGAAAGCCGCACAGCGGGTCGGCGATGTACTTGTCCACCTCGTCCGGGTCGCGGCTGAGCCAGTCGAAGGCAGTTCGGTTGGGCTTGAACGCCTTGTTGAACGCACCGAACGACAGCCAGTCGATCAGCGCGCTCTTGCCCAGCGGCCCCTGGCGCCAGGCTTCGAGCCGAGCGATCAGGCGCGCGCTGCGGTAGAGCGCTGCAGGCTGGAAGTTCGAACCGCTGAGGATCGCCCCCTGCAGGCTGGCGCTGTGGTGCAGCAGGTAGGCCTGGGCGATATAGCTGCCCATGCTGTGGCCGAACAGGAACAGCGGTGTGCCGGGAAACAGCTGGCCGATGTGCTGGGCCAGCAAGCCCAGGTCGTTGACCACGGCATTCCAGCCATTGTGGCTGGCGAACAGGCCGAGGTGACCCAGTTCGGCGGTACGCCCGTGGCCACGCAGGTCTGGCGCGAACAGGGCGTAACCGGCGTCATTCAGGGCATGCCCCAGGCGTTGGTAGCGCCCGGCATGCTCGGCCATGCCGTGGGCCAGCAACACCACGGCCTTGACCGGCGTGGCCGGCAGCCATTGGTGCACGTACAGGCTGCAATGCTCGCTGGCGGGCAGCCAGAAGGCGTCATGGGGCATGGCGGGTCCTTGCGCACGGAGTTCGAGGAACAGTGTATGCGCAAAGGCCACAATTGCAGGAAGGGCATAAATAAGATTCACAATGTTAATGGCAGCACTTGGCGTATTTGCCACCTTGGGCCGAACTGCTAACGTCGGCAGAACGCCTTTTTGCCACCTGGCATCAAGGTCAGGGAAGGTCCCGGCAGAGGAACAACAATAAATGCAAGCCGATTTCTGGAATGACAAGCGCCCGGCGGGCGTGCCTTCCACACTGGATTTGACGGCCTATGCGTCCGTCGTCGATGTCTTCGAACGCTCCTGCAAGCGCTTCGCCGACCGCCCGGCATTCAGCAACCTGGGCGTGACGCTCAGCTATGCCGAGCTCGAACGCCACTCCGCGGCCTTCGCCGCCTGGCTGCAGCAGCATACCGACCTGGTACCGGGCGACCGCATCGCGGTGCAGATGCCCAACGTGCTGCAGTACCCCATCGCCGTGTTCGGCGCCCTGCGTGCCGGGCTGGTGGTGGTCAACACCAACCCGCTGTACACCGCACGCGAGATGCGCCACCAGTTCAAGGACTCCGGGGCCCGCGCGCTGGTCTACCTGAACATGTTCGGCAGCCGCGTGCAGGAGGTGTTGCCCGACACCGGCATCGAGTATCTGATCGAGGCGAAGATGGGCGATCTGCTGCCTACCGCCAAGGGCTGGTTGATCAATACCGTGGTCGACAAACTGAAGAAGATGGTGCCCGCCTACCAGTTGCCCCAGGCCGTGTCGTTCAAGCAGGTGTTGCGCCTGGGGCGTGGGCTGACCCACAAACCGGTGCCGCAAGTGCACGAAGATATCGCCGTGCTGCAGTACACCGGCGGCACTACCGGCCTGGCCAAGGGCGCGATGCTCAGCCACGGCAACCTGGTGGCCAACATGCTGCAGGTATTGGCTTGCTTCGCCCAGCACGGCCCCGACGGCCAGCCGTTGATCAAGGAAGGCCAGGAGGTGATGATCGCGCCGCTGCCGCTGTATCACATCTATGCGTTCACCGCGAACTGCATGTGCATGATGGTCACCGGCAACCACAACGTGCTGATCACCAACCCCCGCGATATCTCGGGCTTCATCAAGGAACTGGGCAAGTGGCGGTTCTCGGCGCTGCTGGGGCTGAACACACTGTTCGTCGCCTTGATGGACCACCCCGGCTTCAAATCCCTGGATTTTTCCGCACTCAAGGTCACCAACTCCGGCGGTACGGCACTGGTCAAGGCCACCGCCGAGCGTTGGGAAGCCCTGACCGGCTGCCGCATCGTTGAAGGCTACGGCCTGACCGAGACCTCCCCGGTGGCCAGTACCAACCCTTACGGCCAACTGGCGCGGTTGGGGACCGTGGGCATCCCGGTGGTCGGCACGGCATTCAAGGTGATAGACGACGAGGGTAACGAGCAGCCGCTGGGTGAGCGTGGCGAGCTGTGCATCAAGGGGCCGCAGGTGATGAAGGGCTACTGGCAGCAACCGGAAGCCACGGCCCAGGCGCTGGATGCCGAAGGCTGGTTCAAGACCGGCGACATTGCGATCATCGACCCGGACGGCTTCACCCGTATCGTCGACCGCAAGAAGGACATGATCATCGTCTCGGGTTTCAACGTGTACCCCAACGAAATCGAGGACGTAGTGATGAACCACCCGCAGGTGGCCAGCTGTGCGGCCATCGGTGTACCGGACGAACGATCCGGCGAGGCGGTCAAGCTGTTCGTGGTGCCGCGCGCGGGGGGGCTGAGCGTTGACGAGCTCAAGGCTTACTGCAAGGCCAACTTCACCGGCTACAAGGTGCCCAAGCACATCGTGCTGCGTGATTCGTTGCCGATGACACCGGTGGGCAAGATCTTGCGTCGGGAGCTGCGCGATATCGCCTGAGGCTTTGCAGGTCCTGTGGGAGCGGGTTTACCCGCGAAAGCGTAGGCGGGGCCACTGCCAAGTTCGCGGGTGAACCCGCTCCCACAGCAGTAATGGCTCTATTTCGGCATTTTCAGCCGATATTGCGACACTTTGGATAAATACTCTAAAAATGACCTGTACATTTCTTTGAGTCATTTTTGTGACCGAGAGGCCCGTTTCGGCCTCTAGGCGACCCCTGGTAAAGCTGTTACTCTCGGCGCGCTTTCCCAGGATCCGGTTTGCAATGAGCCGGCTTCGCATATCAATAATAAGCGCATCGACGCGTACCGAATTCGCTGTTGCTGAAGGAGCGGGCTTCCATGATCGAACATTTTTGGAAGGATAAGTACCCAGCCGGGGTCACGGCGGACATCAATCCTGACGAATTCCCCAATATCCAGGCGGTTCTCAAGCAATCCTGCCAACGCTTTGCCGACAAACCTGCCTTTAGCAACCTGGGCAAGACCATCACCTACGGCGAACTGTATGCGCTGTCCGGCGCTTTTGCCGCCTGGCTGCAGCAGCATACCGACCTGAAGCCGGGCGATCGCATTGCCGTCCAGTTGCCCAACGTCCTGCAATACCCTGTCGCCGTGTTCGGCGCCATGCGTGCCGGGCTGATCGTGGTCAACACCAACCCGCTGTACACCGCGCGGGAGCTGGAGCACCAGTTCAACGATTCCGGCGCCAAGGCGCTGGTGTGCCTGGCCAACATGGCGCACCTGGCCGAGAAGGTCGTGCCGAAGACCCAGGTCAAGCACGTCATTGTCACCGAAGTGGCCGACCTGTTGCCACCGCTCAAGCGCTTGCTGGTCAACAGCGTCATCAAGTACGTGAAGAAAATGGTGCCGGCCTACAACCTGCCCAATGCCGTGCGCTTCAACGATGCGCTGGCCCTGGGCAAGGGCGGCGCGGTGACCGAGGCCAACCCGCAGGCCAACGATGTGGCCGTGCTGCAGTACACCGGCGGCACCACCGGCGTGGCCAAGGGCGCGATGCTCACCCACCGCAACCTGGTCGCCAACATGCTGCAGTGCCGCGCGCTGATGGGCTCGAACCTGCACGAAGGCTGCGAGATCCTCATCACCCCGCTGCCGCTGTACCACATCTACGCCTTCACCTTCCATTGCATGGCCATGATGCTGATCGGTAACCACAACATACTCATCAGCAACCCGCGCGACCTGCCGGCCATGGTCAAGGAGCTGGGCAAGTGGAAGTTCAGCGGCTTCGTCGGCCTGAACACCCTGTTCGTCGCCCTGTGCAACAACGAAACCTTCCGCAACCTGGATTTCTCGGGGCTGAAGATCACCTTGTCCGGTGGCATGGCGCTGCAGCAGAGCGTGGCCGAGCGCTGGAGGACGGTGACCGGCTGCGCCATCTGTGAAGGTTACGGCATGACCGAGACCAGCCCGGTGGCGACGGTCAACCCGTCCGAGGCCAACCAGGTCGGCACCATCGGCATCCCGGTACCCTCGACCCTGTGCAAGGTCATCGACGACAACGGTCAGGAACTGCCGCTGGGCGAAGTAGGCGAACTGTGCATCAAGGGCCCGCAGGTGATGAAGGGCTACTGGCAGCGTGAGGAGGCCACCGCCGAGATCCTCGACAGCAATGGCTGGCTGAAGACCGGCGACATCGCCGTGATCCAGCCGGACGGCTACATGCGCATCGTCGACCGCAAGAAGGACATGATCCTGGTCTCGGGTTTCAACGTGTACCCCAACGAGCTCGAAGACGTGCTCGCCGCCTTGCCGGGTGTGTTGCAGTGCGCCGCGATCGGCGTGCCGGACGAAAAATCCGGCGAGGTGATCAAGGTGTTCATCGTGGTCAAGCCGGGCATGACCGTCACCAAGGAGCAGGTGTTGGAGCACATGCGCGCCAACGTCACCGGCTACAAGGTGCCGCGCTACATCGAGTTCCGCGATGCACTGCCGACCACCAACGTCGGCAAGATCCTGCGCCGCGAACTGCGTGATGAAGAGCTGAAGAAGCAGGGCCTGAAGAAGATCGCCTGATAGCCTTCACCGGCTTATTCGCGGGTAAACCCGCTCCCACAGGAGTCGCGCCGTTTTCAGAGGCGGCGATGAACCTGTGGGAGCGGGTTTACCCGCGAATGGGCCAGTGAAAATCAGCGCAGCTTTTCAAGCATCTGGTAGTACCACATCCCCGCCGCCAACAGCGGATTCCCCAGCAGGTCCCCCATCGGCACCTTGATGTGCTTGCACGCCGCAAAGGTGTCGAATTTCTCCAGCGTCCCGGTCAATGCCTCGGCCATGATCTCGCCCATGATGTGGCTGGTGGCGATGCCATGCCCGGAATAACCCTGGCAGTACCACACGTTGTCCGACAGCTTGCCCAACTGCGGGATGCGGTTGACCACGATGCCCATGGCGCAGCTCCACTGGAACTCGATCGGCACGCCCTTGAGCGCCGGGAAGGTGCGTTCGATGCACGGGCGCAGTTCGGCCTCGATATCCCGCGAATCACGCCCGGAATAGTTGGCGCCACCGCCGAACAGCAGGCGCTTGTCGGCGGTCAGGCGGTAGTAGTCGAGGACGAAGCGGCAGTCGTACACCGCCAGGTCCTGAGGGTTGATCTGCGCGGCCAGCTCGCCTAGTGGCGCGGTGGTGACGATGCCGCCCATGGCCGGGAAAATCTTGCCCTTGAGCTGGCGCTTTTCCAGCTTGTGGTAGACATCGCCGGCCAGCATCACCTGCCGCGCTTCGATCCGGCCGTGGGCGGTGACCACTGCCGGGCGCGGGCCGTGGATGATGTCCAGGACCTCGGAGTTTTCGAAGATCAGTGCGCCCAGGCTGTGGGCCGCGCGGGCCTCGCCCAGGCACAGGTTGAGCGGGTGCAGGTGCAGGTTGCGGCGGTTCTTCAGCGCGCCGATGTACAGCGGGCTTTGCAGGTGCTCGGCCATGGCGGCGCGGTCGAGCAATTGCACCTGGTCGCCCATGCCGCGGCGCTGGGCCTCGGCCTCGAAGGCGCGCAGTTCGTTCAGGTGCGAGGGTTTCATCGCCGCATGCAGGTGGCCGCGCTTGAGGTCGCAGGCGATGCCATAGCGTTCGACCCGCTGCTCGATGATCTGGTGCCCGCGCCAGCGCAGGTGCCAGATGAAGTCATCCACCTCGGCACCGAGCCGTTCACGCATCTGCGTGCGCATGGCCTCGTCGCCCGACAGGCTGCCGGTCACCTGCCCGCCGTTACGCCCGCTGGCGCCCCAGCCGATGCGGTTGGTCTCGACGATGGCGACCTTCAGGCCGCGTTCGGCCAGTTCCACTGCGGTGGCCACGCCGGTGAAACCGCCGCCGATGATCGCCACGTCGACCTGCACCGTGCCCTTGAGGGTGGGGTATTCGCTGTGGTCGTTGAGGGTGGCGCTGTAGTAGGACGGCGCGCGCTGGGCCGGCCCCTTGTTCACTGCTGCGTTCATGAGTGTTCCTTGTTGTAATTCGTCTGTCAGGCCTGGTGCAGGTACCAGCGCCAGTCCTGCTCGCCCACTTCGGCCATGAACTGGCGGTATTCGGCGCGCTTGACCTTCAGGTACACACCCAGGAAGGCCTCGCCGAAGGCTTCCCGGGCCCACGCCGAACGTTCCAGGGCATCAAGGGTGGTGAGCCAGTCGGTGGGCAGGTGCTCGGTGGCCTGGGCATAGCCGTTGCCTTGCACCGGTGCGCCCGGGTCGAGCTGCTCACGAATGCCTTGGTGGCTGGCGGCCAGAATCGCCGCGGCGGCCAGGTAGGGGTTGGCGTCGGCGCCACAGATGCGGTGCTCCACATGCCGGCTGTTGGCCGGCCCGCCCGGCACACGCAGGCTGACGGTGCGGTTGTCTACGCCCCAGGTCGGCGCCAGCGGCGCATAGCTGTTGGCCTGGAAGCGGCGGTACGAGTTGGCGTTGGGGCAGAACAGCAGCAGCGATTCGCGCAGGTGGCGCAGCATGCCGGCGACCGCCTGGCGCAGCAGCGGGGTGCCGGCCTTGTCCTCGCTGGCGAACAGGTTGTTGCCGTCGGCATCGGCCAGGCTCAGGTGCATGTGCATGCCGGTGCCGGCCAGCTGGGCGAACGGCTTGGCCATGAAGCAGGCCTGCATGTCGTGGGCGTGGGCGACGCCTTTGACCAGGCGTTTATAGCGCACGGCCTGATCCATCGCCTCCAGCGCATCGCCATGTTCCAGGGTGATTTCGACCTGGCCCGGGGCGTATTCGGAGATTGCCGTGCGTGCCGGGATGCCCTGGGCCTTGCAGGCGGCATAGAGGTCGGCGAGGAAGGGTTCGATCTGTTCCAGTTCGCGCAGGCCATAGACCTGTGTCGTGCGCGGTCGGCCGCCATCGTTGTCCAGCGCCGGTTGCGGGCGGCCCTGGGCGTCAGGCTTCTGGTCGAGCAGGTAGAACTCCAGCTCGCAGGCCATCACCGGGTAGTAACCGTCGGCCTTGAGCGCATCGATGGTGCGCAGCAGTACGTGACGCGGGTCGGCGATGCTGGCTGGCATGCCTTCGCTGGGGTGCATGCTGACCTGCACCGCCGCGGTCGGCACCCGGCGCCAGGGCAGGCGCACCAGGCTGCCTTCCAGCGGGTAGGCGCGGCAGTCGATGTCGCCGACATCCCAGACCAGGCCGGAGTTTTCCACGTCGTCGCCGTTGAGGGTAAGGCCGAGGATGGTGCTCGGCAGCGGGCGGCCGGTTTCGAACACCGCCAGCAGTTCATCGCGATGCAGCAGCTTGCCGCGTGGCACGCCGTTGGCGTCGAGGATGAACAGTTCGATCAGGTCGATATCGGGGTTGTCGGCCAGGAAGCGCCTGGCTTGCTCTGCGGGTGCAAAGTGCATGGTGGAATTCGCTCGCGCCCATGGGCGCACAGGACCGCCGTAATGGTTCGGTCGGTCGTACTGAAAAGGTCGGCGTGATGCCGCAACGGGTCAGTGAGTGGCGAGCGACGTATCTGGTGGGCGCGCGTGGCGGCAGTGCCACAGGGCCCAGAAGGCGAGGATGACATGCACCAGTGGATTCTCGCCGGCACGGGCCCTGGCCTTCGGCAGCGAAGGGCGAGGCAGCGGGCGGGCGATGAGCGGGTCGGGGAGCATGCCTTGGATACTCACATGGCGCGTAAGGTTGATTAAAGCAGTGAATGGCGACGTTCAGTTTGTATTTGGCTAAACATTGATCGCGGGGCAAGCCCGCTCCCACGGGGTTTTCGATTTGTTGTGGGAGCGGGCTTGCCCCGCGATAGGGCCGCTACTGCCAGCAAAAAACCGGCAAATCTGCGACAATCCCGCCCCTTCGAATGCCGATCATGAATAAGCAGCGCCCGCTGCATCATTAAAAAGCCCCATGACAGACCACGCCATCGACCAACTGCTGAACAACCTCGACCACGCCATGATCGCCGACCGCCATCGCCTGCGGCGGCAACTGCATGAGCTGCGCAAGCGCCCAGACGAGGCCAAGCTTGCGCAGTGGGTGGAGAAGGTCCAGGCCTCCTTTGCCCAGGTCACCGCGCGCCAGCAGAGCGTGCCGAGCATCCGTTACGACGACAGCCTGCCGATTGCGGCCAAGCGTGACGAGATCAAGAAGGCCCTGGCCGAACACCAGGTGCTGGTGATCGCCGGCGAGACCGGTTCGGGCAAGACCACCCAGTTGCCGAAAATCTGCCTGGAGCTGGGGCGCGGCAGCCATGGCCTGATCGCCCACACCCAGCCCCGGCGGATCGCCGCGCGCAGCGTGGCGGCGCGGGTCGCCGAAGAACTCGGCACGCCGCTGGGCGCGCTGGTCGGTTACCAGGTGCGTTTCGAGGACCAGAGCGACTCCAACACCTTGGTCAAACTGATGACCGACGGCATCCTGCTGGCCGAGACCCAGCACGACCGCTTCCTCGAGCGCTACGACACCATCATCGTCGACGAGGCCCACGAGCGCAGCCTGAACATCGATTTCCTGCTGGGCTACCTCAAGACCCTGCTGCACCGTCGCCCGGAGCTGAAGCTGATCATCACCTCGGCGACCATCGACCTGGAGCGCTTCTCCAAGCACTTCGACGGCGCGCCGATCATTGAGGTTTCCGGGCGCACGTACCCGGTGGATACCTGGTATCGCCCGTTGACCAGCGAGCAGGACGAGGAGGGCAACCAGATCGAGGACGACCTCTCGGTCGACCAGGCGATCCTCGCCACCCTCGACGAGATTGCCCAGCACGAACGCAGCCAGGGCAAGGGCCCGGGCGATGTGCTGGTGTTCCTGCCCGGCGAGCGCGAGATCCGTGATGCCGCCGAGATCCTGCGCAAGGCGCAACTGCGCCATACCGAGATCCTGCCGCTGTATGCGCGCCTGTCGCCGGCCGAGCAACAGCGGATCTTCCAGTCCCACAGCGGCCGCCGCGTAGTGTTGGCGACCAACGTCGCCGAAACCTCGCTGACGGTGCCGGGCATCCGCTATGTCATCGACAGCGGCACCGCGCGCATCAGCCGCTACAGCTACCGCGCCAAGGTCCAGCGCCTGCCCATCGAGGCGGTGTCCCAGGCCAGCGCCAACCAGCGTAAAGGCCGCTGCGGCCGGGTCGAGCCCGGTATCTGCATCCGCCTGTACAGCGAAGAGGACTTCAACGGCCGGCCGGCGTTCACCGACCCGGAGATCCTGCGTACCAACCTGGCGGCGGTGATCCTGCAGATGCTGCACCTGCGCCTGGGGGCCATCGACGCCTTCCCGTTCATCGAGCCGCCGGATGGCAAGGCCATCAGCGACGGTTTCAACCTGCTGCAGGAGCTGTCGGCGGTCAACCGCGAGAACCAGCTCACGCCGCTGGGCCGCCAACTGGCGCGCCTGCCGATCGACCCACGGCTGGGCCGCATGCTGCTCGAAGGCGCACGCCTGGGCAGCCTGCAAGAGGTGTTGATCGTTGCCAGTGCGTTGTCGGTGCAGGACCCGCGCGAGCGCCCGCCGGAGCGCCAGCAGGCGGCCGACCAGGCCCATGCCCAGTGGAAGGACGTCGACTCCGACTTCGCCGCCCTGGTCAATCTGTGGCGCGGTTTCGAGGAACAACGCCAGGCGCTGACCGCCAACCCGCTGCGTAACTGGTGCCGGAAGAACTTCCTCAACTACCTGCGTTTGCGCGAGTGGCGCGATGCCCATCGTCAACTGGCGCTGATCTGCCGCGACCTGCAGCTTACGGTGAACAAAGACCCGTGCGATTACCCGCGCATGCACAAGGCGATCCTCAGCGGCCTGCTCAGCCAGATCGGCCACAAGGCCGAAGAGGGCGACTATCAGGGCGCGCGTCAGCGCCGCTTCTGGATTCATCCCTCGTCCGGCATCGGCCGCAAACGCCCGCAGTGGGTGATGGCCGCCGAACTGGTGGAAACCACCAAGCTGTACGCGCGCATGGTGGCCAAGATCGAGCCGGACTGGATCGAACCGCTGGCCACCCACCTGATCAAGAAGAACCACTTCGAGCCCCATTGGGAGAAGAAGCGCGGGCAGGTGGTGGCTTACGAGCAGATCACCCTGTACGGGCTGATCGTGGTCGGCCGCCGGCCGGTGCATTTCGGCCCGATCGACCCGGTCACGTCACGGGAGCTGTTCATCCGCGAGGGGCTGGTCGGCGGCGAGATCCAGTCGCGGGCCAAGTGCCTGGCGGCCAACAAACGCCTGCTCGAGCAGCTCGACGAGTTGGAAGCCAAGGCACGCCGGCGCGACATCCTTGCCGATGAAGAGACGCTGTACGCCTTCTACGAGGCGCGCCTGCCGCAAGAGATTCACCAGACCGCGACCTTCGACGCCTGGTACCGGATGACCAGCCAGAAGGATGCCAACCTGCTGATCATGCGCGAGGAAGATGTGCTGGCCCGCGAGGCCAGCGAGGTGACCGCCGCGCAGTACCCGGACCACCTGCAGGTGGGCGACCTGCGCCTATCGCTGAGCTATCACTTCGAGCCCAACCACCCGCGCGATGGTGTCACCGTGCGGGTGCCGGCGCCGCTGCTGCCGAACCTGCCGGGCGAACGCCTGGAATGGCTGGTGCCGGGGCTGCTGGAGGCCAAGTGCATTGCCCTGGTGCGCAACCTGCCCAAGGCCTTGCGCAAGAACTTCGTGCCGGTGCCGGACTTCGTCAAGGCGGCGCTGTCGCGCATGACCTTCGGCCAGGGCGGCCTGCCGCAGGCCCTGGGGCAGGAACTGCTGCGCATGACGGGGGCACGGGTGTCCGATGAAGCCTGGGCGGAAGCCGCCGGGCTGGTGGAAGGCCACCTGCGCATGAACATCGAAGTGGTCGACGCCGCGGGCAAGTTCCTCGGTGAGGGCCGTGACCTGGCCGAGCTGACCGCGCGCTTCGCCGCCGCCAGCCAGGCGGCGCTGGCTCTGCCGCGCAACGAGAAGGCCGAGCAGCCGGTGCAGGCCAAGGCCTTCACCCAGGTGGCGCAGACCGCCCAGCAGAAGATCGCCGGGCTGTCGATGACCGTCTACCCGGCGCTGGTCGAGGACAACGGCACCGTGCGCGAGGGGCGTTTCTCCACCCAGGCCGAAGCCGAGTTCCAGCACCGCCGCGCACTGCAGCGCCTGTTGCTGCAGCAGCTGGCCGAGCCGGCCAAGTTCCTGCGCGGCAAGCTGCCGGGGCTGACTGAACTGGGCTTGCTGTACCGCGAGCTGGGGCGGGTCGAGGCGTTGGTCGAGGACATCCTGCTGGCCAGCCTCGACAGTTGCATCCTCGAAGGCGAAGACCCTTTGCCCCGCGACGGTGCCGGCCTGGCGTCACTGGCCGAGCGCAAGCGCGGCAGCTGGACCGAGCATGCCGAACGCCTGGCGCGCCTGACCCTTGAGGTGCTGAAGCTGTGGCATGGCCTGCAGAAGCGCTTCAAGGGCAAGATCGACCTGAGCCAGGCAGTGGCGCTGAACGACATCAAGCAGCAACTGGCCAACCTGGTCTATCCGGGGTTCGTGCGTGAGACGCCGGGTGTCTGGTTCAAGGAGTTGCCGCGTTATCTCAAGGCGGTGGAACTGCGCCTGGAGAAGCTGGGGTCGCAGGTGCAGAAGGATCGGGTGTGGAGTGGCGAACTGGCCAATTGCTGGGCCCAGTACAAGGCCCGTGCCGACAAGCATGCCCAGGAGGGCAAGCGTGACGAGCAGTTGCTGATGTACCGCTGGCTGCTGGAGGAGTACCGGGTGTCGTTGTTCGCCCAGCAGTTGGGAACGAAAGTACCGGTTTCCGACAAGCGACTGAGCAAGCAGTGGAGTCAGGTGGAAGCCTAACCGTTGCAACTTGTGGCAAACTTGCTGGAATTTGCGGCCGCTGTGCGGCCGTTCGCGGGTAAACCCGCTCCCACAGGGTAATGCAGTCGCTGTGGGAGTGGATTTACCCGCGAACGAGGGCGCAGCCCTCGTCTGTAAATTGGTACCAAGGTGCCATTATGTTGCCCTTTTCCCGGCCTGCGCCGCATGGCGATGGCCTTTGACCAGAGGAACGACCGTGCACAACGTCGTGATCAGCGGCACCGGCCTGTATACCCCGGCCCAGAGCATTTCCAACGAAGAACTGGTGGAATCCTTCAACACCTGGTCGCAGCAGTTCAACCAGGACAACGCCGCGGCCATCGAGCGCGGCGAAATCGAGGCAGCGCCGCTGTCCGATGCTGCCTTCATCGAGAAGGCCTCGGGCATCAAGAGCCGCTTCGTGATGGACAAGGCCGGCATCCTTGACCCACAGCGCATGAAGCCGCGCCTGGCTGAGCGCAGCAACGACGAACCCTCGGTGCTTTGCGAAATGGCCGTGGCCGCCGCCCGCCAGGCACTGGAGCGCGCCGGTCGCACTGCCGCCGATGTCGACGGCGTGATCGTCGCCTGTTCCAACCTGCAGCGCCCGTACCCGGCCATCGCCATCGAAGTGCAGCAGGCGCTGGGCATCCAGGGCTTCGCCTTCGACATGAACGTGGCCTGTTCCTCGGCCACCTTCGGCATCCAGACCGCCGCCAACAGCGTGCAACTGGGCCAGGCGCGTGCGGTGCTGATGGTCAACCCAGAGGTCTGCACCGGCCACCTGAACTTCCGTGACCGTGACAGCCACTTCATCTTCGGTGACGCCGCCACTGCCGTGCTGATCGAGCGTGCCGACCAGGCCACATCGAAGCACCAGTTCGAGATCGTCAGCAGCAAGCTGTGGACCGAATTCTCCAACAACATCCGCAACAACTTCGGTTTCCTCAACCGTGCGGCAGAGGAGGGCGAGGGCGCCGCGGACAAACTGTTCATCCAGGAAGGCCGCAAGGTGTTCCGTGAGGTGTGCCCGAAGGTGGCCGAGATCGTCGGCCAGCACCTTGAAGAGAACGATCTGCAGCCCAACGACGTCAAGCGCTTCTGGCTGCACCAGGCCAACCTGAGCATGAACCACCTGATCGTCAAGAAGCTGTTGGGGCGTGAGGTGGCCGAGGAAGAGGCGCCGGTGATTCTGGACCGTTATGCCAACACCAGTTCGGCGGGCTCGGTGATCGCCTTCCATCTGTACCAGGATGACCTGGCTGCGGGCTCGTTGGGTGTGTTGAGTTCGTTTGGCGCGGGGTATTCGATCGGTAGCGTGATTCTGCGCAAGCGCTGATCTGCGGGTTCGCCTGTATCGGCCCTATCGCCGGCAAGCCGGCTCCCACAGGATAAATGTTTCCCCTGTGGTAGCC
>NZ_JBDJLM010000035.1:0-52228 GCF_039673365.1 Pseudomonas sp. TWI923
TTGGGCGCCCCTTTTTACCCCATTTGTTGGGGGGGGGGGGGTGGGGCCCCGTTCCCCCCACACAAGGCCGCTCCTACAGGTGGCGTGCCGATTCTACTCGGCTGCCCCGCCTTCGAGCAGTTCCGCCAGCGCATCCGGCTGGCTCTTGAACGCGCGGGCAAACACATCGCGGTTCTTGGCCATGTAGATACCGGCTTCCTCGACCTGCTGCTCGCTCAGCGACGGCACTGCTTTGTGCAGCACTTCAGCCAGGCGCTCGGCCAGTTCGAGCATCTTGTCGTGACGATCTGCTTCGGCCTTATCCATGAACAAGCGCTCCGGGTCGCGGCTGCTGCGGTACACCACTTCGACGGCCATTCATCACCTCTATGCCTTTTTGCTGGTTGGGGTATTAACTGTATTTTTATACAGTACAGGTGAAGGCCTGCTCACTGCAACCACAGTGATGGCCATTCGCGAGCAAAAAGCCTAGCGCACAAGTGCCCTGCGGCAATTCACCACCTTCCAAGGCAGGGGGCCTGGCCCTTTAACTGCATGGCACAACAAATGTCACAGGCGTGACGCACCATCCTTCAGCCGTATCGGGGAATTGAACACCGTGAACACCAAATGGGCAGACAAGCTGCGCAAGGGCCTGCATGGCTCCGCCGACTCACTGGGCAACCTGTGCGTGGAGGCATTCCACTACCTGGCACTGTTCGGCATCGGCGCGATCACCGCCTATGCGGCGGTAGTGACCTTCCTGGACATGCTGGGCAAGGGCGGGGTCAGCGTCGATGACATCCTGCTGCTGTTCATCTACCTGGAGCTGGGGGCGATGGTGGGGATCTACTTCAAGACCAACCACATGCCCATCCGCTTCCTGCTGTACGTGGCAATCACCGCGCTGACCCGTTTGCTGATCGGCGATGTGTCGCACCACAAGGCGCCGGATGTCGGGCTGCTGTACGTGTGTGGCGGCATCCTGCTGCTGGCGTTCGCCATCCTGGTGGTGCGCTACGCCTCCTACCGCTACCCGTCGACCAAGGTGCTGGACGCCAACGGCAAGGAAGTGGACGAGAGCAAATAGCCCTCAGTTGGCTAGGCAGGAGGCCGGGTGGCGATGATCGCGGGTCAGTGCGGCCAGCACTTGCAGCGGGTTCTGGCCAAGCTCGATGGCCAGGCCCAGGCGGATGCTGTCGATGACCCGTTGCAGGCGCACCGGGTCGTTGCGCTGGGCCGCGCTGACCAGGCGCCTGGCAACCACGCCGCTGTCATCGGAGAGGGTCAGCATGATGCTGCCATCGAGGCGCTCGATGCTCAGGTTGACCCGGTATTCGGGTGCGAACGCAGCGCTGATCTGGTCGAAGGGGTTGTTCATGGTCGAGGCCTGCATTGAATGACTGCAGGAGTTGACCGGGGCGTGCCGGGGTTGGTTCAGGCCCGCTGATCGGTGCAAATGAAAACGCCCGGCGCAAGGCCGGGCGTTTTTACTGATGCGGTTGGATCAGGCGTCCGGGTCACTCAGTTCAAGCACGCCACGTTTACTGCGCAGTTTGCCGTAGAAATGCTCCAGTGCGTGGTTGAGCTTGTTGGCGGCGCCATCGACCGCCTGGTCCAGCGAAGTGGCGGTATGGGTCACGGAAATCGGTTGGTGGCCTTTGGGGCGAGCCTCCATCTGGCAGCGTTTGTCGTGCGGTCCGGGCTTGGCGCCGTTCTCGTCGCGCAAATGGACTTCGATGCGGGTGAGGTCTTCTTCGTAGCGCTCGAGGCTGCTGTGCAGCGTGGCGCGGACCCACTCGTCGAGACGGTTGTTGCCTTCGAAATGGTTGCTGCTGTTGACCTGGATTTGCATGACTTCAATCCTTATTCAGCTTGCTCGCGGGAGGCACTTTCAAGCCACTGAGGGCGTTGGTCTTTTTGCGCCTCTTGACTCTAAGGTCAGGCATCCGCGCGACGAATTCAACCCCCTGCGCAAGAAAAATTTCCTGTTGCAAAAAGCCCGGCGATCGCCGGGCTTTTGTTGTCGCCGATCAGAACTCAACCGAGGTCTGCAGGTATAGAGTACGAGGTTCGCCCACGTACTTGCCCTTGTTGTTGTCGTCGAACGAGCGGGTGTAGTACTCGCGGTTGAACAGGTTCTTCACCCCCACCGCCACCTTCAGGTTGGAAAGCGCAGGGCCGAAGTCATAGCCGGCACGGCTGCTCACCAGCATGTAGCCGGGGATACGCCCGGTGCTGCCGTCGGCGCTCTCGCTGCCGGTGTTGGCGTTGTCGGCGTACTGGCTGCTCTGGAAGCTGCTGTCCAGGTTCAACTGCCACGGGCCGTCGGTGTAACCCACACCCAGGGTGCCTTTGTGGCGCGACGAGAACGGCACCTGGTTACCCTTGTTCGGCCCGTCCTCACGGATGGTGGCATCGACGAAGGCGTAGCCGGCATGCACGTCGAAACCGGCCAGCGCCGGGCTCAGGCCATCGAGGGCGTAGCGCACGCTGGTCTCGATGCCCTGGTGGCGGGTTTCGCCGCGGGCGATCACCGAATCGTTGGTCTGGTTGCTTTCGTACTGGTTGTCGAAATTGATCAGAAATACGCCGATCTCCGCCTGCAGGTCGCCATTGTCGTAACGGGTGCCGAGTTCCCAGGTACGTGCTTTCTCCGGTTTTACCTCGCCACTGCTGACCCGGTTGGGCATCTGGCTGTACTGCACACTGCCGAATGACCCTTCGGTGTTGGCGTACAGGTTCCAGTTGTCGGTGAGGTGGTACATCACGTTGAGTGCCGGCAGGGCGGTGTTGTAACTGCCCTGGTAGCGCTGGCCGCTGAGTTTGTTGCTTTGCTGCGAGTCGATCATCTCGTAGCGCACACCCGGGGTGATGGTCCAGCGGCCGATGTCGATACGGTCGTCCAGGTAAATCGCATGGGCCTCGGTGCTGCCACGGGTGTCGCGGTCGTTGCGGCTGTCGGTGGTGGGCAGCAGGTTGCTGCGGGTCGGTTCGCGGTAGCGCAGTTCGTGGCCGGCTTCGTTGACGTAGCGGTAGCCGATGCCCAGTTCGTGCCAGCTGTCACCCAGCGCTACGCCCTGGGAGAAGCGCGTCTCGATACCGCGCACCCAGTATTCGCGTGGCGACAGCGAAACGAAGTTGCCCTGGTCCAGGTAACCGCTGCGCAGGGTCTTGGTGAAGAAGCTGTTGACGCTGAACTGGCGGTCGTCCTGCTGGTAGTCGTAGCCGAAGTTGAACAGCGTGCGGCGGCCCCAGAACTTGTCCTTGAGGCGAGTCGACTGGTAGGGATCATCGTCGAACGCCGCGGCGCTCAGCCCGCCCGGCATCTCGGCCTCGCCCTCGTAGTACTGGGCCATGGCATGCAGGCTGTTGGCTTCGTCGAGCTGCAGCTTGCCCTTGAGCATCAAGTCGTCGATCTGCGTGTCGCTGTGTTCGCGCCAGTCGCTGCCCCGGGTGCCGGAGTACAGCAGGGCACCCCCCAGGCCGTTGGCGTTGGTGCCGCCGATCAGCAGGTTGGCGTTGTTCTTCAAGCCATCTTGGCTGGACGACGGGCTGATCTGGTTCTGCATCGCTGCCTTGAACGTCGCCTCTTCGGGGATGGCACGGGTGACGAAGTTGACGATGCCGCCGACGTTCTGCGGCCCGTAGCGCACCGCGCCGCCGCCGCGCACCACGTCCACCGCGTCCATGTTGCCCAGGCTGATCGGCGCCAGCGACAGCTGTGGCTGGCCGTAGGGAGCGAACGGCACCGGGATGCCGTCCATCAGTACGGTGGAGCGCGACGCCAGGCGTGGGTTGAGGCCACGGATGCCGAAGTTCAGCGCCAGGTCGTGGCTGCCAGTGCCGTTGTTCTCCGGCGCGTTCACCCCGGGGATGCGGTTGAGCACTTCACGGGCGCTGCTGGCGCCGCTGCGCTCGAACGCCTCGCGGCGTACCACGTCACGGGCGCCGGGGTGCTCGAAGACGTTGTCCTGGCGCGCGTCGGCCAGCCAGTCACCGACCACGGTCGAGGCCCCCAGCTCCACGGCCGCGCCGCTGTTGCCCGCCTGTAGCGGTTGCAGGCTGTAGGCGTTGTCGGCTTCCTGGCGGGCCTGCAGGCCGCTGCCGCGCAGCAAGGCATCCAGGCCCTGGCCCACCTCGTACTGGCCGTCCAGGCCAGGGCTGATCAGGCCTTGGGTCAGTGCCGAGCCGAACGAGATCAACGCGCCGCTTTCGCGACCGAACTGGTTGAGCGCGTCTTCCAGGCTGCCGGAGGCGATGTGGTAGCTGCGGGTTTCGGCGGCCTGGGTGGCGGGCACGGCGCCGCCCAGGCTGATGGCGAGCAGCAGGGCGTGGGCGAGGGGGCTTGGGCGCAGAAGCATGGGGCGGTGGTCCTGTGAGAAGGGGGTTCTGCCTTCTCTGTCACGCGAGGTCGGGGAAATGGCTCAGCTGATCTGCACTTTTTTCAATTTTTCTTCAAGGCGCGATTCCTGTAGGAGCGGCCTTGTGCCGCGAAAGGGCCGCAGAGCGGCCCCGGGATCTACGATCGAAGCAACTATTGCCGGGCCGCTTCGCGGCCATTTCGCGGCACAAGGCCGCTCCTACACCGGTCGCGCAGGCTTGCTGCCCTCACCCCGTAGCCGCCTCGACCGACACCCAGTACCGGGTAAACCGGCGCACCTTAACCGGCAACGCCACCTCCAGCATGGCCAGGATCCGCTCGCTGTCTTCCAGCGGATACGAGCCGGAAATCCGCAAATCGGCCACCCGTTCGCTGCAACCCAATTGCCCAAGCCGGTAGCGCGAAAGCTCGGCAACAAAGTCGCCGAGGCGCATCTGCGACACCACCAGCATGCCGTCCACCCAGGTTGCGCGGTTCGAGTCCAGTGGCGCGATCGCCTGCCACCCATCCCCGGCGAAACGCGCCTGGTGCCCGGCCAACAGGCTTTGCCCGGCCACGCTGGCGCTGCCGCTGAACACCGTGACCAGGCTGAAACCGTCGAACTGGCGTACGTTGAAACGGCCCCGGTCCAGCAGCAGCTCGCCTTCGCCGGTGCGCAGCCGCAGCGGCCGCGCATCGTTGGCCGCCTCCAGCAACAGTTCACCCTCCTGCAGGCGCACCAGCCGCTGCTGGCCATCGAAGCGCACATCGGCGGCGCTGCGGGTGTTCAGGTGCAATTGGCTGCCATCGTCGAGGGTCAGGCGCCGGCGTTGGCCGACCGGGCTGCGATAGTCGGCCATCAGCCCCGGCAGCGGGTTGTGCTGCTGCAGGCCTAACCCGGTGGCACTGGCCACACCCACCAGCAACAGGGCCTTGAGCGCCCGGCGCCGGGCCGGGGAGGGCGGCGCCTGCAGGGTCGCGTGCACCACCGGCGAGGCCACGCCGCGCAGGCGCTGGTTGACCTGCTGGATGTGCGCCCAGGCGCGCTGGTGCTCATGGTCGGCTGCCAGCCAGCGTTCCAGCGCCAGGTGCTGGTCGAAGCCCTCGGCCTGGGATTCGATCAGCCAATGCACGGCCTGCTCGGCGACGCGGGGGGCGAACGAGGTGTTCATTGGGCGAAGTAGCAGCGCAGGGCTGCCTTGTGCAGGTAGCGCTTGACCGTCGCCAGCGAGATACCCAGCTCCCGGGCGATCTCGCCCTGGCCCCGGCCGTCGACCTGGGCCAGCAGGAACGCGCGCTTGACCAGCGGCGGCAGGCCATCGAGCAGGCGGTCGAGTTCCAGCAGGGTGTCGAAGATGATCGCCTTTTCTTCTTCGCTCGGCGCCACCTGCTCGGGCACCAGGGCCAGCGCCTCGAGGTAGGCGCGCTCGAGTTCCTGGCGGCGGAAGTGGTTGCACAGCACCCGCTTGGCCACGGTGGCGAGGAAGGCGCGGGGCTCTACCAGTTTCGGCGTTTCGCGGGCCTGGAGCAGGCGCACGTAGGTGTCCTGGGCCAGGTCCGCGGCGCTCTGCGGGCAACCCAGGCGCCGCCGCAACCAACCGGTAAGCCAGCTGTGGTGGTTGAGGTACAGACCTTCGACGGTGGAGGAGAGGGCGCTGGGCACCGATGCGACTCCGGCGCTCTGTGGCGCGACTGGAAGTAAGAATTGTTCGCATTGTATTCAGGCCTCGACCTTTCGGCAATCGGTGACTGGGGCCGCAGTTCATCCCCGACTCTTTGCTTATGAGAATTGAAATCATTACTATTGCACCCCCATTTCCCCGGACCACCGCGATGAAGAGCAAAGCCGCCGGCCTCCCCTTGAGCTATCGCCTGGCCGTGGCCTCACGCAGCCTGGCGGCACTGCTGGGCGGCTACCTGCTGGCGTCGCTGGCCAGCGTGTGCATCACCCTGCTCACGCCCATGGCCCAAGTCGATGCCGCGCTCACCGGCATGATGCTGTCGTTCGTGGTCTACCTGCTGGCTTTCATCGGCTGCTTCGCCTGCCGCAGCGCCTGGCGCGCCTGGCTAGGCGTGCTGCTGCCCAGCCTGGTGCTGGGGCTGATCGCCGGGCTTGCCTACTGGATGAAAAACGGATGAAAGAGGGCTTTCGCCAGGCCATGGCCTGGTTGCACACCTGGACCGGGCTGATCTTCGGCTGGCTGCTGTTCGCCATTTTCCTCACCGGGACGCTGTCGTACTTCAAGGACGAGATCAGCCACTGGAGCACGCCCGAAGTCCACAGCCACCCGCTCCACCCGGTGGCCAGCCTGGCGCTGGCGCAGCGCTACCTGCAAAGCAACGCCGGCCACGCCAACAGCTGGTTCATCCGCCTGCCGAGCGAGCGCGAGCCGGCGCTCAGCGTCAGTTGGCGCGACCCGAATGCAGGTGGGCGACGCGGCATGGTCAGGAAGGACCTGGACGCCGTCAGCGGCCAGGAAGTGGTGGGCCGCGACAGCCGTGGCGGCGAGTTTTTCTACCGTTTCCACTTCGAGCTGCAGATGCCCTATCCGTGGGGGCGCTGGTTGGCGACCTTCTGCGCCTTCATCATGCTGCTGGGTCTGGTGACCGGGATCATCACCCACAAGAAGATCTTCAAGGAGTTCTTCACCTTCCGCCCCGGCAAGGGCCAGCGCTCCTGGCTCGACGGCCATAACGCCATCGGCGTGCTGGTGCTGCCGTTCCACCTGATGATCAGCTACAGCAGCCTGGTGATCTTCATGTACATGGTGATGCCGGCCAGCATCATGGCCAGCTATGGCGACAGCGGCGACTATTTCAACGACCTGTTCGGCCGTGACCAAACCCCGGCGCTGGCAAGCGTGGCGGCACCCTTGGCGCCATTGCCGGAGTTGTACGCCAAGGTGCAGGAGCAGGCGCCGGGCGCGCGCATGGGCTTCATCCAGGTGCAGAACCCTGGCGACGGCAATGCCCGGGTCACCTTCAGCCGCGCCTCGGCCGACAGCGTGGCCTACAAGCGCAGCGCCAACTGGACCTTCGATGGTGTCAGCGGCGCCCTGCTTAGCCAAGGCGCGCCGGAGAGCGCGGCGATGATGACCTCGTTTACCTTAGTCGGCCTGCACATGGGCAATTTCGCCGGGCCGTGGCTGCGCTGGCTGTATTTCGCCTTCGGCGTGGCCGGCACGGCGGTGATCGGCACGGGCCTGGTGATGTGGCTGGGCAAGCGTCAGCTCAAGCATGCCAAGAGCGGGCATATGCCGGTCGAGCTGCGCCTGGTCGAGGTGCTCAACATCGCCAGCATGGGCGGCCTGCTGCTCGGCGTGGCGGCGTTCTTCTGGGCCAACCGCCTGCTGCCGGTGGCGTTGCAGGGGCGTGCCGACTGGGAGATCAACGCCTTCTTCCTGGCCTGGGCCCTGGCGCTGGCCCATGCCGTGCTGCGCCCTGGGCGCCGGGCCTGGGGCGAACAACTGGCGCTGGGCGCGCTGGCCTTCGCCCTGTTGCCGCTGCTCAACGCCCTGACCACCGGCCAGGGGTTGAACCACTCCATTGCCGTCGGTGACTGGGCCATGGCTGGGTTCGACCTGACTGCACTGGGTACAGGGCTATTCCTCGCCTGGGCTGCCGGCAAGATGCTGCGCGCGCCCAAAGTTGTGGCCAAGCGCGCGCCCAAGGTCGCCAAAGCCGTGGAGGTGAGCTGATGCTGAGCGTCGCGCTGCTCGGTTTCGCCGGTTTCGCCGGCCTGTGCCTGGCCATGGAAAAACACTTCAACGACCTGCTCGGGCTCAAGCCCACGGCCAGTCAGCTCAAGGCCCTGCGCATCGGTGGCTGGTCACTGTTGCTGCTGTCGCTGGTGCTGGCCGTGCACGTGCAGGGCTTGGCCTTTGGCCTGGTGGAGTGGATCGCCGTGCTGATGGCCGGGGTGACGCTGTGGGTGTTCGGCCTGCCGTACCAGCCTCGCTTGCTGCTGGGCCTGGCAGCGGCCAGCCTGGTGCTTGGGCCGTTGCTGGCCGTGCTGGCGGTGTAAGGCATTGCGCGAGCCGGGGGAGGTGATCGACGCCGACGCCGAGGCCAGCCGTGGCCGGGCGCGCTTCGTCCAGGTGTTCCTCGCCCAGCGTGCGCGCATGGAGGCGCTGGTCAACCGGCGCATCGGCTGCCGCGCCACCGCCGCCGACCTGGTGCAGGAGCTGTTCCTGCGCTTCTGGCGCCGCCCCGAGGTCAAGGTCGAAGCCCTCGATACTTACCTGCTGCGCAGCGCCAGCAACCTGGCCATCGACTACCTGCGCAGCGAAGGCAGCCGCGACCGCGTGGCCGAAGGCTTGCAGCACACCGACGACGAAGCCTTCGCCCAGGCGCCCGAACAGGCCCTGGAGGTCGACCATGACCTGCAGCGCATCGAGGCGGCGCTGCGCGCCTTGCCCGAGCGCACCCGGCAGATCTTCCTGCTCAATCGCATCCACGGCTGCACCTATGGCGAGATCGCCAAAGCCATGCAGCTGTCCCAGAGCGCCGTGGAAAAGCATATGATGCGCGCCCTCGAAGCGTGCAAGGCGAGTGTCGCCGAAGCCGCACCCCCACCGCGCCGGCCAGGGAGCGCCCGTCGATGAGCCTCGAACCGCCGATTACTGCCGAACAGTCCCGGGCCGCCCTGGGCTGGCTGATGCACATCCACCAGCAGCCGGAGCAGGCCGAAAGCGCCGCATTCAAGCGCTGGTTGCTGCAGGCCCCGGCCCATCGCCAAGCCTACGCCCAGGCCCAGGCGTTGTGGCGCCAGACCGAGGCCCCGGCCGCGCGCCTGGCCGCTGAAGACCAGGCAGGCCTGCAGCAGTACCTCGAAGCCATGCGCCGGCCTGCCCGCAAACCCCATTGGCTGCGCTTCGCCGTGGCCGCTTGCCTGCTGCTGGCGCTGGGTGGCGTGGCCGGTTGGCAGCCGCAGAACTGGTTGCAGGACCTGCGCGCCGACTACACCAGCGCCGAGCAGGTGCGCCAGGTGACCTTGGCCGATGGCTCGCAACTGACACTGGACGCCGGCACGGCGATCGGCGTGGACTTCGACCAGGGTGAGCGCCGCGTACGCCTGCTGCGCGGCGCCGCGTACTTCCAGGTGACCCACACCGGCGCGCCGTTCCTGGTCGACGCCAACGGCGGGCAGGTGCGCGTGCTCGGCACCCAGTTCGAAGTGCGCGAGCAGGGTGAGGGGGCCCAGGTCACGGTGCGCAGCGGCCGGGTGGCGGTGACGCCTGCCCAGGGCCAGCCGGCGCGCGAGCTGACCGCCAATCAACAGCTGGCCTATGCCACCGGCAGCGCGGGCGCGGTCGAGGCGGTGGACAGCGACAGCCGCCTGGCCTGGCGCCAGGGCTGGCTGAATTATTACCAGGTGCCGCTGGGGCAGGTGGTCGAGGACCTGGGGCGTTACTACCCCGGGCGGATCGTGCTGCTCGACGGCGAGCTGGCGCAGCGCAAGGTCAGTGGCAGCTTCCCGGTGGCCGAGCCGCTGCTGGCGCTGGACTCGCTGGGCAAGGTGCTGGGGTTCTCGCGGCAGACGCTGTTGGGGCGGATCACTGTCCTGCGCTAGGTGTTAGTTACAACTGGCCCAATCGCCGGCGAGCTCAACTTTTTTCACCAGGACGGTGAGGTATCCGTTCACGGCATCCGTGTAGTGAGTGGAAGTGCGATTCATTCGCAAAAGATCATCCCTCTCACAGGTCAGCGTCCATGAAGTTCACCCCGCGTTGCGTCCCGCTCTGGTTCGGCCTCAGCACCTTGTCGGTGCTGGCCATGGTCCCTCAGGCGATGGCCGAGCAGCAGAGCCAGGCCTATGCCTTCGCCCAGCCGAGCCAGCCGCTGGCCCAGGCGCTCAACGCCTTCAGCCGCACCACCGGGCAGAGCGTGGTCTACACCCTGGCGCTGCCCGATCTGCAGGCGCCGGCCTTGCACGGCACGTTCAGCGCCGAGCAGGCCCTGCAGCAGCTGCTGGGCAGCTCCGGCCTGGCCTGGCGCCGCGTCGATGGCCGCACCCTGACCCTCGAACTGGCCGACACCTCAGGGGCCGTGAACCTGCAAGCCACCACCGTCACATCCCAGGCCGACGACTACAGCTACCAGCCCCCGGCCAGCGCCTCGATCATGCGCGGCCAGGGCCCGACCCAGGACATCCCTCAGGCGATCAACGTGGTGCCCGCGCAGGTGATCCGCGACCAGGCGCCGCGCAACCTCGACGATGCGCTGTACAACGTCAGCGGCATCACCCAGGGCAACAACTTCGGCGGCACCGCCGACACCGTGATGAAGCGCGGCTTCGGCGACAACCGCGACGGCTCGATCATGCGCGACGGCATGCCCATCGTGCAGGGCCGCGCCCTCAACGCCAGCACCGAGCGGGTCGAGGTGCTCAAGGGCCCCGCTTCGCTGCTGTACGGCATCCAGGACCCGGGCGGGGTGATCAACGTGGTCAGCAAGCGCCCGCAGCTTGAGCAGTACAACGCCGTCACCCTGCGCGGCTCCAGCTACGGCAGTGGCAAGAACGGCAGCGGCGGCGGCCTGGACAGCACCGGCGCGCTGGGCGACAGCAACTTCGCCTATCGACTGATCGTTGACCATGAGGACGAAGACTACTGGCGCAATTTCGGCGTGCACCGCGAGTCGCTGGTGGCGCCGTCGTTCGCCTGGCTGGGCGAAGCCACCCAGGTGGTGCTGGCCTACGAGCACCGTGAGTTCAGCTACCCGTTCGACCGCGGCACCGCCTTCGGCAGTGACGGGCACCCGCTGAACATTCCCGCCAGCCGCCGTCTCGACGAGCCGTTCAACGACATGGAAGGCCGCTCCGACCTGTACCGCCTGGAGGTCGATCACCAGCTGAGCGACGACTGGAAAGCGCACTTCGGCTACAGCTTCAACCGCGAAACCTACGATGCCAGCCAGGTCCGTGTGACCGGGGTGAACGAGGCAAAAGGCACGCTGACCCGCAGCATCGACGGCACCCTGGGCGCCATGAGCCGCGACCAGTTCGCCACCTTCAGCCTCAACGGCAACGTCGAACTGGCTGGCCAGCGCCACGACCTGCTGGTTGGTGTCGATCACGAAGACCGCAAGATCTACCGCGCCGACCTGATCCGCCAGAACAGCCGTTCGACCTTCAGCTACCTCAACCCGGTCTATGGCCGCGAAGTGGAAGGCACCAGCGTGCGCGCCAGCGACAGCGACCAGACCGACGAGCTGCGCAGCGATTCGCTGTTCCTGCAGGATGCCTGGCACCTGGACGATCACTGGATCCTGGTGGCCGGCGGGCGCTTCCAGCAGTTCGACCAGTACGCCGGCCGTGGCCGCCCGTTCAAGGTCAACACCGACAACAGCGGCCAGACCTGGGTGCCCCATGCGGGTCTGGTGTACAAGCTCTACGAGCAACTGTCGTTCTATGGCAGCTACAGCGAGTCGTTCAAACCCAACTCGACCATCGCGCCGCTGAGCATCGGCGGTGGCCAGACCCTCACCCTCGACTCCGGCATCGAGCCGGAGCAAGGCAAGTCGTGGGAACTGGGCGCCAAGCTGGATATCCCCGGCCGGTTGACCGGCACCCTGGCGCTGTTCGATATCAACAAGCGCAATGTGCTGGTGGCCGACGGCGACACTCAGCCCGGCACGATCATCTACAGCAATGCCGGTGAAGTGCGCTCCCGCGGCGTCGAACTCGACCTGACCGGCCAGCTCAGCGAGCGCTGGAGCCTGATCGGCGCCTACGCCTTCACCGATGCCGAAGTGACCAAGGACCCGGACCTAAAGGGCAATCGCCTGCAGAATGTCGCTCGCCACAGTGGTTCGCTGTCGGCGGTGTATGACTACGGCAGCCTGCTTGGCGGCGACCGCCTGCGTGTAGGGGCGGGCGCCCGCTATGTAGGGGAACGTGCCGGCAATGCGACCAATGACTTCGACCTGCCGGCGTATACCGTGGCCGATGCCTTTGCCAGCTACGAGACCAAGCTCGACGAGCACAAGGTTCTGCTGCAACTGAACGTGAAGAACCTGTTCGACAAGGTGTATTACAGCTCGGCGGTGAACCGGTACTTCGTCGCGGTGGGGGATGCGCGGCAGGTGAGCCTGTCGAGTACCTTGGAGTTCTGAGGACTGGGACCGCGTTGCGGTCCTTTCGCGACACAAGGCCGCTCCTACAAGGGACCGCGATTTCCTGTAGGAGCGGCCTTGTGTCGCGAAAGGGCCGCAAAGCGGCCCCAGGGTTCAACAGGCAAACGCCGCCCGATACTCCCCCGGCGTCGCCCCCAGCGCCTGCCTGAACCGGTTGCTGAAATGGCTGGCACTGGCAAACCCGCACAGCAACGCCACCTGCCCCAGCGGCAGTTGCCCCAGGCGCAACAGCTCGCCGGCCCGGTGCAGGCGCCGGGCCAGCAGGTACTGATGCGGCGGCAAACCGAAGCTCGCCCGGAACATCCGCGCAAAGTGGTATTCGGACAGGTTGCAGCGCAGCGCCAGCTCACCCAGCGTCAGCGGCTGGTCGAGGTTGGCCTCGATGTACTCGACCAACTGCCGGCGTTGGTGCGGCGCCAGCCCGCCCTTGAGTTTCAGCCCCTGGCGCAGCCCCGCCTGGTGCAGCACGGCATGGTCGATGATGGCGTGCCCCAGGCTGCTGGCCAGCAGCCGTTCGCCGGGCTCGGCCCAGTCCAGCTGGATCAGCTGGCGAAAGCGCGCGGCCTGCAAAGGGTCTTCAAGGAAGGTCGCCTCGCGCAGTTGCATCTCCCGTGGCTCACGGTCGAGCAGGCGGGTGCAGCCCAGGGCGAATTGCGCCTCGCTGATGTACAGGTGGGCCAGGCGGATCGAGCCGTTGACCACCCAGTTCGACTCGTGGCCGGCGGGCATGATGCACAGCTTGCCAGGCGACCCCTTGTCCGACGGGCGCTGGCGGCGGAAGGTGCCGGTACCGTCGGCGATGTAGCAGGACAGGGTGTGGTGGCTGGGGGCCTGATAGTCGCGGGCATCGTCACGGTTGCTCCACAACGCCGCCGCCAGCCCGTCGCCCAGGTGCGCGCTCAGCTCCAGGCGGGCGTGGGGGGAGGCGTGCATGGCGTTGAAGACTTGCAGGTGATCGAGTGCGGGCATGGGCGGGTCCTCTGGTGGCCATCGTACTGCGATGGCGAGGGGCTGGCAGCTACCTGGCGAGGAAAAGCGCAAGTTTGTGCAAGCGCGGGAGCGACAGGCATTGAAGACTGTGAGGCCTGGCGAGGGCTGCGCCCTCGATTCGCGGGTGAACCCGCTCCCACAGAATCAGCGCCAGCCTTGCCAGCGACGCCATTCCTGTGGGAGCGGGTTCACCCGCGAAGAGCCAGGCACCGATTCTGAGAGGCCCGAGGAACCGTCACCATGAACCTGTCGCTCTACCTGCTCACCGTCCTGATCTGGGGCACCACCTGGATCGCCCTGAAACTGCAACTGGGCGTGGTCGCCATCCCGGTGTCGATCGTCTACCGCTTCGCCCTGGCCGGGCTGATCCTGTTCGCCATCCTGCTACTTACCCGGCGCCTGCAACCGATGGACAGGCGCGGCCATCTGGTGTGCCTGGCCCAGGGCTTCTGTTTGTTCTGCGTCAACTTCATGTGCTTCCTCACCGCCAGCCAGTGGATCGCCAGTGGCCTGATCGCCGTGGTGTTTTCCACCGCCACCCTGTGGAATGCCCTCAATGCGCGGATCTTCTTCGGCCAGAAGGTTGCCGCCAACGTGCTCGGCGGCGGGGCCATGGGCCTGCTCGGCCTGGGGCTGCTGTTCTGGCCGGAGCTTTCGCACCACGCCGCCAGCCGCGAAACCCTCTACGGCCTGGGCCTGGCGCTGCTCGGCACCTTGTGTTTCTCGGCCGGCAACATGCTCTCCAGCGTGCAGCAGCGGGCCGGGCTCAAGCCCATGACCACCAATGCCTGGGGCATGCTCTACGGCGCATCGATGCTGGCGATGTATTGCCTGGTCAGCGGCATTCCGTTCGAGATGGAATGGAACACGCGCTATATCGGTTCGCTGCTGTACCTGGTGATCCCGGGCTCGGTGATCGGCTTCACCGCCTACCTCACCCTGGTCGGGCGCATGGGGCCGGAGCGCGCGGCCTACTGCACGGTACTGTTCCCGCTGGTGGCGCTGAATGTGTCGGCGTTCGCCGAAGGCTACCAGTGGACGGCGCCGGCGCTGCTGGGGCTGGTGGTGGTGATGGCGGGGAATGTGCTGGTGTTTCGCAAGCCCAAAGCACGGCCAGTGACTGGAGCGCTGGCAACTAAATAAGGCAGCTTTTCTGTAGGAGCGGCCTTGTGTCGCGAAAGGGCTGCGCAGCAGCCCCAAGATCTCGGCATCATGCAAAATCGCCGGGGCCGCCTTGCGGCCCTATCGCGACACAAGGCCGCTCCTACAGGCGATAGGGCCAGCCCGGTCAGTAAGCGACTATCAGCCTTTCCACACCTGCGGATTCACCAGATCCCGCGGCCGCTCGCCCAGCAGCGCCGCGCGCAGGTTGTCGATCGCCCGGTTGGCCATGGCCTCGCGGGTTTCGGCGGTGGCCGAGCCGACGTGGGGCAGGGTCAGGGCGTTGGGCAGCTTGAACAGCGGCGAGTCGGCCAGTGGCTCTTTCTCGTACACATCCAGCCCGGCGCCACGGATGGTGCCGTTTTGCAGCGCCTCGATCAGCGCCGCCTCATCCACTACCGGCCCGCGCGCGATGTTGATCAGGAACGCGCTGGGCTTCATCAGCTTCAATTCCCGTGCGCCGATCAACTTGCGGGTAGCCTCGGACAGCGGCACCACGATACAGACGAAGTCGGCCTCGGCCAGCAGCTCATCCAGGCTCCGGAATTGTGCGCCGAGCTCCTGCTCCAGCGCCGCCTTGCGGCTGTTGCCGGCGTACAGCACCTGCATGTTGAAGCCGAAGCGGCCACGGCGGGCGATGGCCGCGCCGATGTTGCCCATGCCGACGATCCCCAGGGTCTTGCCATGCACGTCGCTGCCGAAGTGCGCCGGGCCCACGGTGGCCTGCCACTGGCCGGCCTTGGTCCAGGCATCGAGCTCGGCGGTACGGCGGGCGCAGCCCATGACCAGGGCGAAGCCCAGGTCGGCGGTGCTTTCGGTGAGCACATCGGGGGTATTGGTCAGGGCGATGCCGCGCTCGTTGAGGTAGGCCAGGTCGTAGTTGTCGTAGCCGACCGAGACGCTCGATACCACCTCAAGCTTGCCCGCGCCTTCGAGCTGCGCGCGGCCGAGCTTGCGGCCCACGCCGATCAGGCCATGGGCCTCGGGCAGGGCTTCGTTGAACTGCGCGGCGATGTCGCCCAGTTTCGGGTTGGGCAGGATCACGTTGAAGTCTTGCTGCAGGCGTTCGGCCATGGCTGGGGTAATGCGGCTGAAGGCCAGGACGGTCTTTTTCATCGGGCTTCTCCTGGGAAAAGCTACAAGCTACAAGCTGCAAGTCATAAGCAAAAGCGGGATATGTGTAGTTACGCTTCTTCTTGCAGCTTGTAGCTTGCAGCTTGCAGCTGCCCATTCAGTTGGCGATCAGCACCTGGTGGGTCTTCAGGTCCGCCTCATGGGCCGCCAGGATCTCCGGCAACGAGTTGCGCAGGTACTCGACCCAGGTCTTGATCTTGGCATCCAGGTACTGGCGCGACGGGTAGATCGCGTACAGGTTGAGCTCCTGCAGGCGGTAGTCGGGCATGATCCGCACGATGCTGCCGTCACGCAGGGCATCGATGGCCGAATAGATCGGCAGCACGCCAACCCCCATGCTGCTGCGGATCGCGGTCTTCATCGCATCGGCCGAGTTCACCTGGAACGGCGAGGTGGTGATGTTGACCAGCTCCTGGCCTTCGGGGCCGTCGAACAGCCACTTCTCCAGCGGGATCACCGGGCTGACCATGCGCAGGCACGAATGCTTGAGCAGGTCGGCCGGCTTGTGCGCGGTGCCGTGGCGTGCCACGTATTCGGGCGAGGCGCAGACGATGCTGTAGGTGATGCCCAGGCGTTGCGAGACGAAGCCCGAGTCCGGCAGCTCGGTGGCCAGCACGATGGACACGTCGTAGCCCTCGTCGAGCAAGTCGGGCACACGGTTGGCCATGGTCAGGTCGAAGGTCACGTCCGGGTGCGACTCGCGGTAACGGGCGATGGCATCGACCACGAAGTGCTGGCCCACGCCGGTCATCGAATGCACCTTCAGCTGCCCGGCAGGGCGAGCGTGGGCATCGCTGGCTTCGGCTTCGGCCTCCTCGACGTAACTGAGGATCTGTTCGCAGCGCATCAGGTAGCGCTTGCCTGCTTCGGTCAGCGCGATGCGCCGGGTGGTGCGGTTGAGCAGGCGGGTTTGCAGATGGGCTTCCAGGTTGGAGACCGCGCGCGAGACGTTCGCGGTGGTCGTATCAAGCTGCACGGCGGCGGCAGTGAAACTGCCGAGCTGGGCCACACAACTGAAAGCACGCATGTTTTGCAGGGTGTCCATGGGTCACTCTCGGGTTAGAGGACAAAATTGTGACATGAAGTAACGTGAATGCACGTTCGACCAAAGCCGGATTATCGCTGTTTTGGTAACAAAGATTCGCAGGAATATGCGCTTATCGCCAATGAAAGCCACCCCTAGAATGGCCCAGCCCCTCCACCTCTTCCTCGGGAAATCGCAGCTGTGCCGCGTCGCCACATCGGAGCGCTCCGAGCGCTCAGTGCCTGTGCCCTTAGCTTGTCCTTGAGCGGCTGTATCGGAACCTGGGGCATTGCCCCGCAAAGCAAGACAATCCAAGCCAACCAACTGACCACCGACGCTGCCATTGGCGAGGCGGCGCGTGATGCCCATTGGCCGGCCCAGCAGTGGTGGCGCGCCTATGGCGACCCACAATTGAATGCCTGGGTAGCGCTGGCCCTGCAGGGCAGCCCGAGCATGGCCATGGCCGCCGCGCGGGTGCGTGAAGCCAAGGCCATGGCCGGCGTGGTCGAGTCGGCCGAGCGGTTCCAGGCCAACGGCCAGGCCTCGCTCAAGCGCCACAACTGGCCGGAGGATCAGTTCTACGGCCCCGGCGCGCTGTCCGGCGCCAACACCTGGGACAACAACGCCGCCATCGGTTTCAGCTACGCGCTGGACCTGTGGGGCCGCGAACGCAATGCCAGCGAGCAGGCCGTGGACCAGGCCCACATGAGCGTCGCCGAGGCGCGCCAGGCCCAGTTGGAGCTGGAAAACAACGTGGTGCGCAGTTACATCCAGCTCAGCCTGCAGTTTGCCCGGCGCGATATCGTCCAGGCCGAGCTGGCCCAGCAGGAGCAGATCGTCGCCCTGGCCAAGCGCCGCCTCGACGGTGGCATCGGCACCCATTTCGAGCTCAGCCAGGCCGAAGCGCCGCTGCCCGAGACCCACCGCCAGATCGACAGCCTCAACGAAGCAATCGCCCTGACCCGCAATCAGCTGGCGGCCCTGGCCGGCAAGGGCCCGGGGGAGGGCGGCAAACTGCAGCGGCCAAGCCTGACCCTCGGCGCGCCGCTCAAGCTGCCGTCGAACCTGCCCGCCGAACTGGTCGGCCAGCGCCCCGACGTGGTCGCCAGCCGCTGGCAGGTCGCCGCCCAGGCGCGCGGCATCGATGTGGCCCATGCCGGCTTCTTCCCCAATGTCGACCTGGTGGGCAGCCTCGGCTTCATGGCCACCGGCGGCGGCCCGCTGGAATTCCTCACCGGGCGCAAGTTCAACTACAACGTCGGGCCGGCGATCAGCTTGCCGATCTTCGACGGTGGCCGCCTGCGTTCGCAGCTGGGCGTGGCCTCGGCCGGCTATGACGTGGCCGTGGCGCGCTACAACCAGACGGTGATCGGCGCGCTGAAGAATATCTCCGACCAGCTGATCCGCCGAGAATCGATGCAGGAGCAGGCCCACTTCGCCGCCGAATCCGTGGCCGCCGCGCAGAAGACCTACGACATCGCCACCGTGGCCTTCCAGCGCGGCCTCACCGACTACCTCAACGTGCTCAACGCCCAGACCCTGCTGTTCCGCCAGCAACAGGTGCAACAGCAAGTGCAGGCCGCGCGCCTGATCGCCCATGCCGAACTGGTCACCGCCCTGGGCGGCGGCCTGGAAGCCGGCAAGGACGTGCCGGATGGACAGCGCCAGGCCGCACCGAAGACCCCGGCCGCCCTGACGGTGGTCGACAAACTCCTCGACCACGCGGACCACGCCCAATGAGCGCACTGAGCTTGCCCCTGCGCTGGCTGCAGAGCCTGGAATGGCGCCGGGGCTTCTTCGCCTGGGCGCGCACCGACGGCGTTACCTGGGTGTACATCTTCAAGGTCCTGGCCGCGGCCTTCATCACCCTGTGGCTGGCCATGCGCCTGGAGCTGCCGCAGCCGCGCACGGCGATGATCACCGTGTTCATCGTCATGCAGCCGCAAAGCGGCCATGTGTTCGCCAAGAGCTTCTACCGGGTGCTCGGCACCCTGGCTGGCTCGGCGATGATGGTTGCGCTGATCGCGATCTTCCCGCAGAACACCGAGCTGTTCCTGCCCAGCCTGGCCCTGTGGGTGGGCCTGTGCTCGGCCGGTGCCATGCGCTACCGCACCTTCCGCGCCTACGGTTTCGTGCTGGCCGGCTACACCGCGGCGATGATCGGCCTGCCGGTGCTGGAACACCCCGACCAGGCGTTCATGGCCGCGGTGTGGCGGGTGCTGGAAATCGCCTTGGGCATCCTGGTGTCGACCTTCGTCAGCGCCGCGATCCTGCCGCAGTCGGCCAGCGCCGCCATGCGCAACGCCCTGTACCAGCGCTTCGGCACCTTCGCCGGGGTGGTGGTGGAAGCGCTGCGCGGCGACAGCCAGCGCGACCGCTACGAGACCAGCAACGTGCGCTTCGTCGCCGAAGCGGTGGGGCTTGAGAGCCTACGCAACGTCACCGCCTTCGAAGACCCGCACATGCGCCGCCGCTCTGGCCGGCTGGTCCGCATGAACAGCGAGTTCATGGCTATCACCACCCGCTTCAACGCCCTGCACCGGCTGCTGGAGCGCCTGCGCGCCCGTGGCCCACTGCAGATCGTCGGCGCCATCGAGCCGGGCCTTGAGACACTGGCCGAGCTGTTGCAGCCCTATGTGGGGCGTGCGCTGACCGACGCCGATGCGCTGCGCCTGGCGCTCGAACTGGGCACCTATAAAGAAGGCCTGCAAGCCCAGGTCCGCGGGCTGCGGGCGGACTACCTGGAAACCGACCCCAGCGAGTCCGACCTGCTCGATTTCCACACGGCCTTCGAGCTGCTCTACCGCTTCGTCGACGAGATGTACAGCTACGCCGAGACCCACGCCTCGCTGGCCGTGCATAGCCACGAGCGCGAGCAATGGGACGAGCCTTACGTGGCCCAGACCAGCTGGCTGGTGTCGGCGGCCGCTGGCGTGCGCGCCTCGGCGGTGCTGTTGCTGCTGGGCAGCTACTGGCTGCTCAGCGACTGGCCCAGCGGCGCCATGATGACCCTGATCGCCACCGTCACCGTGGGCCTGTCGGCGGCCTCGCCGAACCCCAAGCGCATGTCGTTCCAGATGGCCTGCGGCACGGCGATCGGCGCCTTCATCGGCTTCTTCGAAACCTTCTTCGTGTTCCCCTGGATCGACGGCTTCCCCTTGCTGTGCATGGTGCTGGCGCCGGTGTTCGTGCTCGGTGCGTTCCTTGCCTCACGCCCGGCCTACGCCGGCTATGGCCTGGGCTTGCTGGTGTTCTTCGCCATCGGCTCGGTACCCAACAACCTCACCGTCTACAACCCCTACACCTTCATCAACGACTACATCGGCATGGTCATCGGCATGTTCGTCTGCGCCGCGGCCGGGGCGATCATCCTGCCGCCCAACAGCCGCTGGCTGTGGAGCCGCCTGGAGCAGGAGCTGCGCGAGCAGGTGCTGTTCGCCATCAGCGGGCGCCTGCGCGGCCTGGGCTCGGCCTTCGAAAGCCGCACCCGCGACCTGCTGCACCAGGCCTATGGCCTGGCCGCCGGCAAGCCGCAGGTGCAAAGCCAACTGATGGGCTGGATGTTCACGGTGCTGGAGATCGGCCACGCCGTCATCGAACTGCGCAAGGAGCAGGCCCGCGCGCCGGTGCACCCGGCCTATGCCGAGTCGCAGCCCTGGCGCCAGGCCATCCGCGTCATGGGCCGGGCGCTGGCGCGGCTGTTCCTGCAACCCAGCGCCAGCAACCACGAACGCGCCCTGGTGGCAGTGGACCATGCCATCAGCCGGGTGCAGGCCACCGACGAGCCCTTCGCCCGGCACTTCGACACCTCGGTGCTGCGCCGGGCGCAGAGCTACCTGCACTTCATCCGAACCTCCCTGCTCGACCCACAGTCGCCGTTGGCTCCGGCGAAAGGATTGCACGATGCCCCGTGAGATCGCCTTCCATGGCGTGTACATGCCCACCATGACCTTGATGTTCCTGTTCGCCCTGGGCCTGGCCTGGGGGCTCGACCGGTTCATTGCAAGCGTTGATGGCTACCGCTTCTTCTGGCACCCGGCGCTGCTGCGCCTTTCCCTGTTCGTCTGCCTGTTCGGCGCCCTGGCGCTATCGCTCTACTGGTGAGAAACCCTCGATGAAAAAGTTCTTCAGCCTGATCGCCACCCTGCTGGTGCTGACCGCTGCCGTGGTGATCGGCCGCCAGTTGTGGCTGCACTACATGACCACGCCCTGGACCCGCGACGGCCGGGTGCGCGCCGACATCATCAACGTCGCCGCCGACGCGCCGGGCTATGTGGTGGATGTACCGGTCAAGGACAACCAGCGGGTGAAGAAGGGCGATGTGCTGATCCGCATCGACCCCGAGCACTACCAGCTGGCGGTGGACCAGGCCAAGGCGCTGGTCGCTTCGCGCAAGGCCACCTGGGAAATGCGCAAGGTCAACGCCAAGCGCCGTGCCGACATGGACAACCTGGTGATATCCAAGGAGAACCGCGACGACGCCAGCAACATCGCCAACTCGGCGCTGGCCGACTACCAGCAGGCCCAGGCCCAGCTGGCGGCGGCCGAGCTGAACCTCAAGCGTACGCAGATCGTCGCCACCGTCGACGGCTACGTGACCAACCTGAACATCCACAAGGGCGACTACGCCCGCACCGGCGAGGCGGTGATGGCGGTGGTGGATGAAAACTCGTTCTGGGTGTACGGCTTCTTCGAGGAGACCAAGTTGCCCCATGTAAAGGTGGGCGACGTGGCCGAGTTGCAGATGATGAGCGGCGAGCGCCTGCGCGGGCATGTGGAGAGCATCGCCCGGGGTATCTACGACCGCGACAACCCGCAGAGCCGCGAGTTGATCGCCGATGTGAACCCTACGTTCAACTGGGTAAGGCTGGCGCAGCGGGTGCCGGTGCGGATTCATATCGATGAAGTGCCGGACGGCTACCTGCTGGCGGCGGGGACGACTTGTACTGTGGTGGTCAAGCCGAGCGGGGAGTGATTCGAGGACGCTATCGCGGGGCAAGCCCGCTCCCACGAGATGGACTGTCCCCAGGAAAACTGGGCAGTTGAAGCTCAACAACGTGGGAGCGGGCTTGCCCCGCGATGGCGTCGGCGAAACCACTACAGATTCCGGCCATGCCAGATTCACGCCCCTGTCGCTGCACCTACCAGCACCGGCACCTGTACCCGGTCGATCACCTTGGCGCTGATCGACGGATCCAGCAGTCGCCCCAGCCGCGACAGATGCCGGTGCCCCATGATGATCAGCACGCACTCCAACTCCCGGGCCTTGGCGACGATGACGTCCTCCGGCTGGCCGGCGACCATGCAGCCCAGGCTGTCGAAGCCGGCTTCGCGCAGGGTCTTCACGGCGTTGCTCACGGCATGTTCAGCCAACTGCTGCTCGTCGCAGGCGGCGGGGTATTCCTCCAGCTCTTGCTCGGTGTAGGCCGTGCGCTGCTCGTGCACGGCGAAGGTCGCGTCGATGGCCAGCAGCACGTGCAGGGTGTGTTCGCCCGAGCGGCAGTAGCGGCGGGCAAGGTCGAGCAGGGCGTGGCTGGCGGGGGACGCGTCGATGGCGATCAGGACTGATTGGGGCATGGGAGTTCCTTGTTGGCAGTGGCGGCCCAATCGCGGGGCAAGCCCGCTCCCACAGGTCTCCCTCGTGGGAGCGGGCTTGCCCCGCGATTGGGCCGTTACAGGCTGACGCATCGATCGGCCGGGATAAATGGCCCCCCACGCACGGTGCCATTGCGCCAGACGCAATCCACCAACCTGATACCATCTCGTTTCCCACAGCTGTCACGGAAAACGGCCATGCAACTCCCGGACATGAACCTGCTCGTCGCCCTCGACGCCCTGCTCGACGAAGGCAGTGTGGTCGGTGCCGCCCAGCGCATGAACCTGAGCCCGGCGGCCATGAGCCGCACGCTCGGGCGTATCCGCGAGGCCATGGGCGATCCGATCCTGGTGCGCGCCGGCCGCGGGCTGGTGCCGACGCCCCGGGCGCTGGCCCTGCGCGACCAGGTTCGGGCGCTGGTGGAGCAGGCCGGGTTGGTGTTTCGCAGTGGCGACGAGGTCGACCTGGCGAACCTCGACCGGGCCTTCAACATCCGCACCAACGACCTGTTCATTGCCCTGTACGGCGCGCGCCTGCTGCACATGATGCTCGAACAGGCACCCAACACCGTGCTGCGTTTCGTACCTGAGCACCAGGGCGACGACGACCTGGTGCTGCGCCACGGGCAGATCGACCTGGTGGTCAGTTCGAGCATCGACATGGGGCCGGAGATCAAGGTGCAGAGCCTGTTCGACACCTGGTTCGTCGGGCTGGCGCGGGGTGACCACCCGATCTTCGACGCCGAGATCACCCCGGAGCGCTTTGCCCGCTACCCGCAGATCAGCGTATCGCGACGCGGGCGGGCCAACGGCCCGATCGATGTGGAGCTGGGCGCCCATGGCGTGCAGCGCAGGGTAGCGCTGATCACGCCGAGCTTTCATTCGGCGATGTTCTCGTTGCCGGAGTCGGACCTGCTCCTGCCGATGCCGGCGAACATCCTCGGCAGCGTGGCCAAGTTCGGCCTGCCGTTGCGTTCGTTCGATATCCCGGTGCCGCTGGAAAAGGTGCGGGTGATGCAGGCCTGGCATCCGCGATTCGACAACGACCCGGCGCATCGCTGGTTGCGCCGGACCATGCGGGCCTGCTGCGCGGGCGAGCCCATGCCAGCCTCAAGCCTTGCGCATCCCCTGTAGGAGCGGCCTTGTGTCGCGAAAGGGGCGCGCAGCGGCCCCCGGATTTCGGCGATCACGCTAAGATCGCCGGGGCTGCTTTGCAGCCCATCGCGACACAAGGCCGCTCCTACAGGGGATGCGCGATTTCCATGGATTGCGTCTGACGCAACATAAACCTGCCAACAAGTCAGTTTTCGTCAGCATTCGACCTTCTTAGACTTCCCCCAGCCCTGAATTTGTTGCTGGAGATGTCATTCCATGAGTTCCCTGACCGCGCCCTCTGCCGCGCTGGCCGCCGCCCCCGCGCCGGCCGCCCCTGTGCAGACGGCGTTCGGCCTGCGGGTGGTAGTGGGGCTGTTCGGCGTGTTGTTGGCGGTGCTGTGCGCCGGGCTCAACGAGTCGGTGACCAAGATTTCCCTGAGCGACATCCGTGGCGCCATGGGCATCGGTGCCGACGAAGGCGCCTGGTTGCTGGCGGTGTACAGCGCCGCCTCGGTGTCGGCCATGGCCTTTGCGCCGTGGCTGGCCACCACCTTTTCGCTGCGCCGCTTCACCATGTCCGCCGTCGGCCTGTTCGCCGTGCTTGGCCTGATCCAACCCTTCGCCCCCAACCTGCACAGCCTGATGTTGCTGCGCATTCTGCAGGGCTTCGCCTCCGGTGCCCTGCCACCGATGCTGATGAGCGTGGCGCTGCGCTTCCTGCCACCGGGCATCAAGGTCTACGGCCTGGCCTGCTACGCCCTGACCGCCACCTTCGGGCCCAACCTGGGCACACCCTTGGCGGGCCTGTGGACCGAATACGTCGGCTGGCAGTGGGCGTTCTGGCAGATCATCCTGCCCTCCTTGCTGGCCATCGCCTGCGTGGGCTGGGGCCTGCCCCAGGACCCGCTGCGCCTGGAGCGCTTCAAGCAGTTCGACTGGCGCGGCGTGCTGCTCGGCCTGCCGGCGATCAGCAGCATCGTCCTTGGCCTGTCGCTGGGCGATCGCTGGGGCTGGTTCGATTCGCCGCTGATCTGCTGGCTGCTCGGCGGCGGCCTGCTGTTGCTGGTGCTGTTCATGTACAACGAATGGTCCGAGCCGCTGCCGTTCTTCCAGCTGCGCATGCTGTCGCGGCGCAACCTGAGCTTTGCTCTGGTGACACTGGCCGGGGTGCTGATCGTGCTCTCTGGCGTGGGCAGCATTCCGTCTGCGTACCTGGCGCAAATCCAGGGCTATCGCCCGGCGCAGACCAGCCCGCTGATGATGCTGGTGGCCATGCCGCAACTCATTGCCCTGCCGTTGACGGCGGCGCTGTGCAACATCCGCGCGGTGGACTGCCGCTGGGTGCTGGCGCTCGGGTTGGCCATGCTGGCGGCGTCGTGCGTGGGCAGCAGCCTGCTCACCTCGCAGTGGATCCGCGGCGACTTCTACCCCTTCTACCTGCTGCAGGTGTTCGGCCAGCCGATGGCGGTGCTGCCGCTGCTGATGCTCTCGACCAACGGCATGACCCCACAGGAAGGCCCGTTCGCCTCCAGCTGGTTCAACACGGTCAAGGGCCTGTCGGCGGTGATCGCCGGTGGCCTGCTCGATGCCCTGGGCACCGTGCGCCGGCATTTCCATTCCAACCACCTGGTCGACCGCCTGGGCAATGCGCCACTGATCGACGACAACACCGCCGGCCTGGCCAAGCGCATTCATGACCAGGCTCTGGTGCTGACCTCGGCCGACCTTTACCTGGTGATGGCGGGCTTCGCCGTCGCCCTGATCTGCCTGATCCCCTTCGTGCCTACCCGCATCTATCCACCGCGTGCGGTGGCCTGAGCCTGTGGATGAATTCGAGACATTGAAATGACCAACAACCGCAAAACCCTGTTCATTGGCTCTGTACTGGCCGTGGCCGTGCTGGCCGCCATCGTCGGGCCCTGGATGCTCGGCAGCGATCATCGCCAGAGCACCAACGATGCCTACATCACCGCCGACTACACCGTGGTCGCGCCCAAGGTGGCGGGCTTCATCAAGGAGGTGCTGGTGGAAGACAACCAGCAGGTCACGGCCGGCCAGTTGCTGGCGACCATCGACCCACGCGATTACCAGGCGGCCCTCGATGCTGCCCAGGCCCAATTGCTGGTGGCCAAGGCCCAGAGCCTGGATGCCCGCGCCACCCTGGAACGTCAGGCTGCCGTGATTGCCCAGGCCGAGGCGGCGGTGAAAGCGGCCCAGGCCGAAGCCGCTTTCGCCGACCACGAAGTCACCCGCTACGGCCGCCTGGCCGAGCAGGGCGCTGGCACCGTGCAGAATGCTCAGCAGGCGCGCAGCCGGGTCGATCAGGCCCGGGCACGGCTGGCCAACGTACAAGCGGCGCTGGTGGCCACGCGCAAGCAGGTGGACATCCTCAGCGCCCAGGTGGCCAGCGCCGATGGCCAGCTTAAACGTGCCGAAGCGGGGCTGGAGAAAGCGCAGCTGGACCTGTCCTACACCCGCATCACCGCGCCGGTGGACGGCATGGTCGGCGAGCGCGCCTTGCGCGTGGGTGCCTACGTGAATCCGGGGGCGCGGCTGCTGTCGGTGGTACCGCTGGCGCGCGCCTATATCGTCGGCAATTTCCAGGAAACCCAGCTGACCCACGTGCAGCCGGGCCAGCCGGTGAGCATCAGCGTCGACACCTTCTCCGGTGAAAAGCTGCACGGTCATGTCGAAAGCATCGCCCCGGCCACTGGCGTTACCTTCGCCGCCGTCAAACCCGACAACGCCACCGGCAACTTCACCAAGGTGGTGCAGCGCATCCCGGTGAAGATCGTCTTCGATGACGGCCAGCCGCTGCTTGCTCGCCTGCGGGTGGGCATGTCGGTGGAGGCGACCATCGATACCCAGGGGGACCGGCTCGACGGCAAAGAGGTGACTGCGCGATGAGTGGCCAACTGATCGATGTGGTTGAAAGACTTGAGAGCGTCGGGGCTGCTGCGCAGCCCTTTCGCGACACAAGGCCGCTCCTACAGGCGAGCGCGATTCCCTGTAGGAGCGGCCTTGTGTCGCGAAAGGGGCGCGCAGCGGCCCCCGTCCTGTTGGCCATGTTGCTAGCCGGCTGTACCCTTGGGCCGGACTTCCAGCGCCCTGTCGGTGACGCGCCAAAAGACTGGGCCGCGCTGCAGGCCCAGGCGGCCCCAAGCCAACCGGTGGCTGAGCCGTTGGAGCTGCGCTGGTGGGACAGTTTCCATGATGCGCAGTTGAGTGCGCTGATCCAGAAGGTCGCCGAGCGCAACCTCGATCTGCAGATGGCCAGCGCGCGCCTGCTGCAAAGCCGCGCCCTGCGCAGCACCGTGGCCGCCGACGAAATGCCTTCGGTGGACGCGAACGCCGGCTACAGCCGTGCGCGCAACAGCGCCGAAGGTTTGAGCGATCCGTCGGGCAAGGCGGGCAAATCGGCCTTCAACCTCTGGCAGGGCGACCTGGTCGCCGGCTGGGAGCTGGACCTGTGGGGCCGTGTGCGGCGCCAGGTCGAGGCGGCCGATGCCAGTGTCGAAGTGGCTGAGAACGACCGCCGTGGGGTGCTGCTGGCCTTGCTGTCGGAAACCGCCGGCAACTACATCCAAATGCGCGCCGTGCAGCACACCCTCGAGGTGACCCAGGACAACCTCAAGGTTGCCCGTCACAGCCTGAAACTGTCCGAAGACCGCCAGGCCGAGGGTGTTGCCACGCGCCTTGATGTGGCCCAGGCCAGCGCCCAGGTCGCGTCGATCGAGTCGCGACTGCCCAGCCTGGAAGCCCGCCGCGACGACCTGATCAACGCCCTCAGCCTGCTCGCCGCCGAACCGCCGCGCAGCTTGCAGGCCGAGTTGCTGCGGGGCGGCGAACTGCCCGCGCCGCAGCAGAAGTTTGCCATCGGCTTGCCGTCCGAACTGGCCGAGCGCCGCCCGGACATCCGCCAGGCCGAAGCCCGCCTGCATGCGGCCACCGCCAGCATCGGCGTGGCCAAGGCTGACTTCTACCCGAGCATTCGCCTGTCGGGCAGTGTCGGTTTCCAGGCTATGCAGCTGTCCGATTTCGGCGGCTGGGACTCACGCCGTTTTGCCTTCGGGCCGCAACTGTCGCTGCCGATTTTCGAGGGTGGGCGGCTCAAGGGCACGCTGGAGCTGCGCGAAGCCCAGCAACAGGAAGCGGCGCTGAACTACCGCAAGGTGGTGCTGGGCGCCTGGCATGAGATCGATGACGTGCTGCGCCTGTACAACGCCAGCCAGTTGCGCCGCGACCACTTGGCCGAGGCCGTGCGGCAGAACCGCATCGCCCTGGAGACGGCGCAGCGTCAGTACGTGGAAGGGGCGGTGGACTTTCTCAATGTGCTGACCGTGCAGGGGGCGCTGCTGGCCAGCGAAGAGCAGTGGATCGACAGCTCGGCGGCGGTGTCGCAGGCGTTGGTGGGGTTGTACAAGGCCCTGGGTGGCGGCTGGCAGGCGTTCGACCAGGAACTGTGTTCGCCAGCGCGCCACACAACCTGTGGGAGCGGCTTTAGCCGCGAAGCAGGCGGCGCGGTGGATGGCTCCGGCTCTGCCGGTGTTCGCGGCTAAAGCCGCTCCCACAGTTCGATGAGGGGCGACTTGTCCCGCGATGACGTCAGAGCGGTCGCAACAATCCGAACCGCTTGCGCAGCACCCAATCCAGCAGCCTCTGCGGCAGCACCCGCGCCATCAACGGCAACGCCGTGCTGCCATTGCCGATACGCACCAGCGCCGGCACTGGCGACTTGCGCGTAGCGGCCAGTAACCGCTGGGCAAACACTGCCGCCGAAGTCGGCCGATCCTGCGAAGCCCGCGCCCGGGCCTGCACCTGCTCACGCAACGGCCACCACGGCGAATCGCTCGCCAGCACCTGTTCCGCCTGTTGCTGAGCATTGCTGGCGAACTGCGAGGCAATCGCCCCCGGCTGCACTTCCATCACCCGGATACCGAACGGCGCCAGCTCCAGCCGCAGCGCGTCGGTCAGCCCATGCACCGCCGCCTTCGAGGCGCAGTAGGCACCGGCGAATGGCGTGACCAGCACGCCCGAGACACTGCCGATGTTCACCACCAGCCCACGCGAACGGCGCAGCAGCGGGAACAGCGCGCGAGTCACGCCCACCAGGGCGAAGACGTTGGTTTCGAACTGTTGGCGCATGGCCTCGACACCGCCGTCGAGCAGTGGGCCCATGGCGCCGTAGCCGGCGTTGTTGATGAGGATGTCGAGGCCGCCGTGGCGGTCTTCCAGCTCGTCGGCCAGGCGGGTCAGTGCCTCGCTGTCATTCACATCCAGTTGCCGTGCGGCGAAGCCGGCGGCGAGCAGGGTGTCGACATCGTCGAGCTTGCGGGCGGTGGCCCAGACTTCGTGGCCGGCATCGCGGAAGGCGTCGGCCAGGGCGCGGCCGATGCCGCTGGAACAACCGGTGATGAGGACGGTGGGCATCTTTGAGGCCTTTCATGAAGGGAGGTTTGTGTTGGCTGTTCTGGCCTCTTCGCGGGTAAACCCGCTCCCACAGGTATCGCACAGGCCTTGAATACTGTGGGGTACCTGTGGGAGCGGGTTCATCGAAGCGTCGAACCGCCGCGAAGAGGCCGGTACAGGCAAAGAATCAATTGGCGAATGTACCCTGCAGATGCTCGGCACGAAACTCCAGGGTCTGCGGCCGATACCCCGAACGCAACGGTGGCACTGGCAGGCAGTCGCTCCACTCGGCGCCGGGCTGCAATTCGCCCGGGCCGCGATAGCGCGGTGCGGCATAGGTGTTCTCGGCCAGGTTCACGGTATCGCCCGGGGCATAGGCGCCCACGCGCCAGCGCAGCTCTGACAAGGGGACGTCGTTGCCGTTCTTCATGCGCACCTGCAGGGCGCGGTCGGCGGGGCATTGGTCGGGGGCGTAACTCAGGCGCAGATCGAGGCGCGCCAGTTGCGACGCTTCGCGGTTGTCTTGCCAGGCGACGCCCAGTGCCACCAGCCCCAGGCCGCACACGGCCGCCAGGGAAATCGGCAGGGCCTTGGCCGGGTAGCGCAGCAGCAGGACCAGCCAGGTGAGGACGAGCAGGGCGCCGATGATCATGGTGGAGCAGGCCTTGGTGGCGGGGGTTTGATCATCCTAGCGGGAAATGGGGAATGCCTCAAAAGCGGGAGGGCTTTGCCCTCCTTTCGCGGCACAAGCCCGCTCCAACTGAGGATTGCATTCCCCTGTAGGAGCGGCCTTGTGCCGCGATGGACCGCGAAGCGGTCCCAACGTTTTACTGCGCGATGGTCTTCACCGAAATCCCACGCTCTACCGGCGTGGAAGTACGCCCATACACATCCTCGAAGCGCTCGATATCATCCTCGCCCAGGTAGCTTCCGGACTGCACTTCGATGATCTCCAGCGGGATCTTGCCCGGGTTGCGCAGGCGGTGCACCGAGGCGATTGGAATGTACGTGGACTGGTTCTCGGTCAGCAGGAACACGTTCTCGTCACAGGTCACCTCGGCGGTGCCGGACACCACGATCCAGTGCTCGGCGCGGTGGTGGTGCATCTGCAGCGACAGCGCGGCGCCCGGCTTGACGGTGATGTGCTTGACCTGGAAGCGCCCGCCCATGTCCACCGAATCGTACGAGCCCCACGGGCGGTACACCTCGAGGTGGTTCTGGGTCTCGCTGCGGCCCTGGGCATCGAGGGTGTTGACCAGTTGCTTGACCCCCTGAACCTTGTCCTTGTGGGCGATCATCATGGCGTCCTTGGTCTCAACCACCACGATGTTCTCAAGGCCGATCACCGACACCAGCTTGCCGTTGCCGTGGATCATGCAGTTGTGGCTGTCCTGCACCACCACGTCGCCCTTGGTGACGTTGCCGTTTTCGTCTTTTTCGTGCACGTCCCACAGCGACGACCAGCAGCCCACGTCGCTCCAGCCGGCCGATAGCGGCACCACGCAGGCGCGCTGGGTCTTTTCCATCACGGCGTAGTCGATGGAGTTGTCCGGGCAGCAGGCAAAGGTGGCTTCGTCGATGCTCAGCACATCGGCCTCTTCGTCACTGCGCTCCAGGGCCAGCAGGCAGGTGTCGTAGATGTCCGGGTCGTGTTTCTTCAGCTCTTCGAGGAAACGGCTGGCGCGGAACAGGAACATGCCGCTGTTCCAGAAGTAGCCGCCGGCACGGACGAACTCGGCGGCGCGCTTTTCGTCGGGCTTTTCGACGAACTGCGCCACCCGGGCCACGCCTTCGGGCAGCAGCGCATCCTGGCTTGAGCGGATGTAGCCGTAGCCGGTCTCGGGCTTGGTCGCCGGCACGCCGAACAGCACCATCTCGCCGCGCTCGGCGGCCACGGTGGCCAGGGCCAGGGCGCGTTGCAGGGCCTTCTGGTCCTCGATCACGTGGTCGGCCGGCAGCACCAGCATCAGTTCGTCACGGCCTTCATTGACCAGCTTCATGGCGGTCATCGCCACCGCCGGTGCGGTGTTGCGGCCGAAGGGCTCCATGAGGATGGCCTGGGTTTGCAGCTTCAGCGCGCCCAACTGCTCCTGGACGATGAACTTGTGGTCCTTGTTGCAGACCACGATGGGCGTGTCCATGCCGTCGAACACCAGGCGCTGGATGGTCTGCTGGAACAGTGTGTGCTCGCCGGTCAGGGCCAGGAACTGCTTGGGGAACTGCTTGCGCGACAAAGGCCACAGACGCGAACCGCTACCACCAGAAAGAATTACCGGGATCATGTTGTTTCTCCAATAAGGTCGTTAAGAGGCAGGGATCAGTTAGTGGACACTGGGCGGGTGACCCAGACCGGCGACAGGCTGCTGCCGGAGCCGGTGACATACAGCACGGCTGCTTCGCCGCGCTCCAGGGCGACGGGTTTGACGTCGCCGACTTTCTTGTCGCCTGCATACAGCGCGAGGTTGACCTTCACCGGGTTGATCTCGCGCTCGCCACGGCCCTTGGCCGCCACCGGCTTGACCACTTCGGTCTTGCCGTCGGCGGTTTTCAGGGTCAGTTGCTGGTCGCTGAGGTTCTGCACGCGGACCAGGGCTTTCTGCTTGTTCTTGAACGGTGGCTCTTCGATCAGCTGCGGGTTGCCGCTGGCGTTGTTGACCAGGGTGTAGTACTTGTCGGCGGCCAGCTTGACCGGGACGTTCTTGCCGCCGACCTGGGCGGTGTAGTCACCGCCGGGCAGGAAGCTGAAGTCGCTGCTGGCCTGGGCGCCGACCTGCTTGATCTGGGTATTGCCCACGCTTGCCGCAGTAGGGGCGCTGGTGGCGTTGTACAGGCGCACGAAGGTCGAACCTTTCGGCGCACTCGGGCCGTACAGGGCGGCGTCGGCACCGGCGAAGGCCTGCATCGAGGCCAGGGTCAGGCCGGCAGCGAGGGTGAGGGCTTTGGCAATGGAAGTCTTGGTGGTCATGTGCGTGTTCCTCTCTATCTTCAGTGGTCCGTCCGGTTGGACGACAGGGCCAGGTTTTCTTCGGATTTGCGGGAGTTCTTCAGCTGCGCGATCCACTGCGGATCGAAGGCGCTGAGGTCGTTCTTCATTGGCAGATATCGTTCGGGGAATTCCCACACCACAACCTGTGGCGGGGCGTTCTTGAAGGCGTCGCTTTGCAGGTACTTGAGCATCGGCAGCAGTGGGCCGTGGCCGTCTTCGGCGTAGTTGGCGACGTCGCTGCGCAGGGCCTGCTGCAGGGCGCCGAGGAAGTTCCAGTGCGGGTTGGCGCTGTAGCTGGTGCCCACCAACGCCACCGGGATCTGGCTGTCGTCGAACAGCGCGTCGTCGCCGCTTTCGCCTTCGGCCTGCACCGGCTGGGTCTTGCGCTGCTGCAGGGTGTCCGGGGTGGGCAGCAGGTTGCTGAACAGCGGGTCCAGCGGCAGGAAGTTGGTCAAATCACCTTTGTACGGCGCGCTGGCGCCGGCCTCGGTGATGTACGCCTGGGGCTCGCCGCTGAGCAGGCCCTGGCGGTTGACGGCTTCGGCCAGGGATTGCGCGACCACCTCGGCGCCCAGCGGCGTCCAGTGGGTGTCGGTGCGCAGGAACACCTGGCCACGAGCCTTGGCTTGCTCCAGCGGGGCCAGCAGGTCGGGGGCGAACACATTGGCCTGGCGCACCTGGGCGTGGAACTGGTTGAACAGGTCGTCGTGCAGGCTGGCCGGGGTCTCCTTGCCGAGGTACTCGGCATACAGGCGGGCCTTGGCCGGGACGATCGCCAGCACCAGTTGCACGCCCTGGCGCTGCAAGGTGTCGCGGATGCCGCGCACCAGCGCCAGGTTGTCCTGCATCTGCTGTTGCGCGTCGACGGCGGGCTTGAACTCTTCGTCGCTGAACAGCCATTGGTCGCGGCCCAGCACCACGCCGGGGCGGCCTTCATTGAACAGCTTGAAGTCCAGCGCGGCCCACAGGTTGGTGCCCAGGCGCTTGATCGGGAACTGCTCGTCGTAGTGGGTTTCGGCGGCTTTGGCCAGCTTGCCGTCGAGCAGGGTCATCTGCCCGGTGCGGGTGAAGCTGTCCAGGCCACCGACCGACCAGGCGCCCAGCCCGACCAGCAGGCCCATGAACGACAGCGAGTAGGTGATGCGAAGTGTCCGGTTCATGTGTCGGGCCTCAGAACTGGAAGTACAGGAAGGGTGAGTAGCTCTGCGCCGAGAGCTTGAGCACCGAGGCGATGAACAGCAGCAGCACCAGGGCGCGGGTCATGATCCGCGTCCAGTCCAGGCCGACCGAGCCATCGGCGTTGATCTGCAGCGGGGTGGCCCTGGGGGCAGGCGCGGCATTGCGGTAGAAGTCGCGCAGGCCGAAGAACGCCAGGCTCAGGTAGGCCACGACCAGGGTCGCGACTTGCAGGCCGGTGAGGTTGGCGCGGTTGAGTTCCGACAACTGCCAGTCGCCGAAGCTGAACATGGCGCCGTACATGCGGCCGGCCACGTGCAGGTTCTCGGCGCGGAAGATCACCCAGCCGACCACCACCAGCAGGAAGGTGAAGGCCCATTTCACCGGGTTGAAGCGCTGTGGGTTGGTGTCCAGGCCCAGTGCGCGTTCGATGGCCAGCCACAGGCCGTGCCAGGCGCCCCAGATGATGTAGGTGAAGTTGGCGCCGTGCCACAGCCCGCCCAGCAGCATGGTCAGGAACAGGTTGCGGTAGGTGTTGAAGGTGCCTTTGCGGTTGCCGCCCAGGGTGATGTACAGGTAGTCGCGCAGCCAGGTGGACAGGCTGATGTGCCAGCGCCGCCAGAATTCGGTGATCGACTGGCTGATGTAGGGCTGCTTGAAGTTCTCCATGAAGCGGAAGCCCATCATCAGGCCCAGGCCGATTGCCATGTCGCTGTAGCCACTGAAGTCGAAGTACAGCTGCGCGGTGTAGGCCAGCGCACCGAGCCAGGCATCGCCGGTGGTGGGGTTCTGCAGGGCGAAGCAGTGGTCGGCGACCACCGCCAGGGTGTCGGCGATGAACACTTTCTTGATGAAGCCCTGCATGAAGCGGGTGCAGCCTTCGGAGAACTTGTCCAGGGTGTGGGTGCGGTTGTTGAACTGGTCGACCAGGTCCTTGAAGCGCAGCACCGGGCCGGCGATCAGGTGCGGGAAGATCGCCACGAACGCGGCGAAGTCGATCAGGTTGCGGGTGGCCGGGGTGTCGCCGCGGTACACGTCGATGATGTAGCTGATCGACTCGAAGATGTAGAACGAGATGCCGATCGGCAGCAGCACGTGGGTGAGGATGAACGGCTCCAGGCCCATCGAGGTCATGATCGCGTTGAGGCTGTCGACCCCGAAGTTGGCGTACTTGAAGTAGCCGAGGATGCACAGGTCGACGCCCACGCCCAGCAGCAGCCAGCGCTGGGCGGGCTTGGTGCGTACGCCAGCGGCGCCCACCTTGAGGCCGATCCAGTAGTTCCACAGGGTCACGCCAGCGAACAGGGCGAGGAAGTCCACCCGCCACCAGGCGTAGAAGATGTAGCTGGCAACCAGCAGCAGCAGGTTGCGATAGCGGTTCCCGCTCACGTAGTACAAGCCGAGGAAGACCGGCAGGAACAGGAACAGGAACACGTTGGACGAGAAGACCATCCCGGTTCTCCTAGTTATGCACAGCACCTGGGGCACAGCGCCCCCCAAACCCCCCAGCCGTGGACCGGGGAGCAACTTATTACTCTGTGGGAGCGGGTTTACCCGCGAAGCAGCCACCGAGGTGCCTGGCAAGGGCTTCGCCCTTGTTCGCGGGTAAACCCGCTCCCACAGGGATCTCCTATTTCTTTTGCTCTGCGCTCGGGTCGTAGACCCGGGTCAAATCACCACCCAGCCTGAAGCTGTTGAACGGCTGCATGCCGTGCTTGCGCTTGAGGGTCTGGGCGTCGCAGCGGTACAGCTGGCACCAGGGTTCGAGCCAGGCGTACTTGCTGTCGATCTTCAGGTCGCCCATGTCCTGCTTCTCGCCGTTGCGGGTCTTGAACGCGCTGGGGTCTTTCGAGCCGTTCAGCACCTTCTCGCCCAGGCGGCGCAGGGCGTTGTTGTTCTCGCCGCGCACATCCACGCCATTGGCCTGGGCGAAGCTGGCGATCATCGCCAGCGGCGGCAGGGCGTAGTTGTGGTAGGCCAGGGCGCGCTGCTTGCGCTTGAGCTCGTTGGGCAAAAAGCCCTGGGCATCGACCTGGTTGGCGCCGACCCGGTATTCCTTCACGGCCCAGTCGAACAGGTCGCGCCGGTCGGTGGCCACGGCGGTGGCCATCACCGACCAGGCCGCCCAGTAGCTGTGGTTGTTGATCTTTTCCAGCGGCAGGTCGCTCCAGTCGCGCACGGTTTGCGAGGCCAGGCGGCCCAGCCATTTTTCGATGGCTTCGGCTTCGGCCTGGTGCGCGGCCAACGGCTGCGAGTTGGAGAACTTCAGGCGCAGCCACGAACCGCTCATGCTGCCCAGCGCCCATTTGCGCATGGACTTGCCGGTGTGGTTGTAGTCGGTGGACATCAGCGCGTCGGCGCGGGCCCAGCTGCCGAGCCAGTCCAGGGCGCAGTCGAGCTGGGCCGGGCGGCCGTCGCGCATGTACTGGCCGATCATCTTGCTCACGCCCTTCTCAAGGGTGGTGATGTCCTTGGTCGAGTCACGGAAGGCTTTCTCCGAGGCGACATTGAGTGTCGCCCGGGCCTTGTCGGAACCCTCGTACTTGCTGCGAAACTGCAGCGAGCCGGTGTAGGGCCTGGGCGCCGCTTCGCAGCGGAAGTTGCCGTCGCCGGTCTTGAGCTTTTCGATGCCCTCGTAGTACCCCTGGGGCGGTACCAGCGCGGCCTGCGCCGCACCGCCGAACAGGGCGAGGGCGAGCAGGGCGGGAGCGGTCTTGTGGCTGATGGATGTCATGGTCGCCTCACTGGCCAGCTTGCGCGGTGTGTTGCGCTGGGCTGGCGAAGTTGTTGCGTTTGCACAGTTTCGCTTCGACTTTCTGGGTGCCGCTTTCCGGCCCCTGGACTTCCAGGGCCAGCAGGTTCTGCCCGGCCCAGTCTTCGTCCTCGCGCATCTGGAAGACGAAGCGGCCGTCGGTGTCGGAGGTCGAGGGCTTCTCGATCTTGATGTCCTCGTGGCGGCCGTTGAGGTACCACAGGGTGGCCTGCAGCACTTTCACCGAGCTGTCCTCGAACTTGATGTCGAGCTGGTGGTTGCGGTTGACCAGGTCCTTGATCACGCCATTCCTGCCGTTGACCATCAGCTCATTCTTGCCGGGCTTGAGGGTGGCGCTGGCGCTCATCTGCGCAGGGCGGCCGTCGCAGCCGTCGTCGAGCAGGCCGAGGATCTGCCGCCAGATGGTTTCCTGGTCCAGGCGGTACAGCGGGGAGAACTCCCAGATCAGGATCTTCGGTGGGTGGTTCTGGAACTCTTCGCTGCCCAGGTACTGGATCATCGAGCCCTCCAGGCCACCGCCGGGGAAGGCGACGTTGAGCACGTCGGCACCGATGTACTGCTCCAGAAAGCCCGAGAAGTTGTAGTTCTTGCCGCTGTGGCTGGTGCCCACCAGGGTGATCTGCGCGTTGCCCGCGTCGCCGAACAGGTCGTCGCCGCCGCTGGCGCCGCCCTTGGGCTCGGTGGCGAACTGGTCCATGTACTGCACCGCGTAGCTGGTGCCGCAGAGCTGGCCGGCGACGTTGTGCAGGGTGCCGGTCTTGCCCATGCGCCCGGATTTTTTGGTCTCGAACTCTTTACGCGGGATGCCTTCGAAGGCCGGCATGTGCTGCACGGTGTCGGCCACGATTTTTGCCGCGCGCTCGGCACCGTAGGGCGTCCAGTGCTGGTCGCCACGGAAGTAGAAGTCCTTGCCCTGGTCGGCGGCGGCCAGTTGTTCGTTGGTCAGCGGCGACAGGTCGGGCACGTTGTAGCCCATCTTGGCGAAGCGGGCGAGCATGGCCTGGTAGTTGTGCAGGGCCTTCTGATAATTGAACGCGGCCTTCTCTTCGGGCTTGAGCATGTTGCGGTTCACCAGGCCACGGGTGGGCTGGTACACCACCACCAGCTCGACGCCGCGCTTCTTGAACGCGTCGTGCACCTGCTGCAGGCGTTTGTAGCCGCCGGGGGTGGTGTCGAACTCGGTGCGCAGGTCTTCACGGGTGCGGAACAGCCAGTCGCCCTGGGCTTGCACCAGGGTGGTGAAGTTCTGTTGGTAGCGCGTGGTATAGCGGCTGGCGTCATGGGCCTCGGGGCACAGTTGGCAGCAGGGTTCGGCGCTGAAGGTCGGCGCCTTGACGTCCTCGGCGCGCACGCCCTGGCTGATGGCCAGGAGGGCGGCGGACAGGCCGAGCAGTTTGATCAGGTGTGGGGTCATGGTCTGGGCTTCCTTAATCGATCATTTCGGTCTGGCGTTCGACCGGGTCGATCAGCACGGCCTTCTGCTGGCGCACCAGCAGGTCGAGGATTTCGTCCTGGCGCTCGCCCAGCACACCGTTGAAGCTGATGCCGTTGGCCTTGCGCGGCATCAGCATCGACACCTTGTACAGCTCCACCGACAGCGGCGAGTCGATCGACAAGGGGCCGGAGCCGTTGGCCGCCAGCTCGCCGCCGACCACGATCAGCGACACCTTGGTGTCGAAGGGGTCGAGGGCGATGTCGCGGTCGGTGTCGGAGAGGTCCTTGATGTGCCCGTACACGCCCACCAGGCCATTGGCCATGGCGACGTTCTCGTACAGGCGGATGTTCACGCTGTTGCGCACGCGGATGCCGTGGCGGCGGTTGTTGATCAGCTTGTTGCCCCAGATCAGGTTGTCGCCGCTTTCGTACAAGGTGATGCCGTCGGTGTGGTTGCGGTAGATCTCGTTGTAGGCGATCAGGTTGTTGACGCTGTTACGGTCGATCACCACGCCCGAGAGCTTGTTGTCGTAGCTCTTGTTGTTGATGATCCAGCTGTCGTTGACCTCGCGGGAGACGATGATCCCGTGTTTCTTCTTGGTGCCGTACACGGTGTTGCCGGCGATGATCAGGCGGTGCGAACGGTCGTGGGGGTCGATGCCGTAGACGATGTTGTCGCGGTAGGTGCTGTCCTTGACCACGAAGTCGCTGGTCTCGTAGCAGTAGAAGCCGTACCACATGTCGCTGAACTCGGAGCCGATGATCCAGCCGGTGGGTTCCGGGCGGCCCATCTGCTTGGCCATGTTCGGCGTGTACTGCGAGATGCTCACACCGTATGACTTGGACTTGGCGTAACCGAAGCTGGCCATCTTGCTGTTGACGATGTAGGTCTCGGTGCCGCCCCAGCTGAGCAGGAACGGGCGGAACTCATCGGGCTTGCGGAAGGTTGCCGGGCCATTGGCCTGTTCACGCCAGCCGGTCACCTGGGTGTCGCTGACGAACAGCTTGCCGTCGTTGACGATGAACGCGCCGCCCTCTTCGGACAGGCGCAGCTCCTTGACCTTGCCGTCGATCTCCAGCACGCCCTTGCGCCCGACCACGATCGGCAGGCGCGCCAGGTAGACACCCGGCGCGGTTTCGCGCAGGTACTGGTTGGGGACCTTCTTGCTCAGTTCCACCAGGTCGACATGCCCGTCGTCGATGAAGATCGCCTGGGGGATGCCGTGCTGGCGGCGCACCCATTCGGCGCCCTTGTTGTCGCCGCCGATGAACTCCTTGAGGGTGTCCTCCTGGAGCATGCGGCGCACGCTGACCTTGCCCTTGTGCGCGCGGTCGATCTTTTGCTGCACGGCGGCGGCGGTGTAGCCGGACAGGTCGGGCAGCTTGGGCGGGTCCATCAGCAGCGGCTCGATCGGCGCGCTGGCAACGGTGTAGGTCTTGGCCTGTTGCAGCCCCTTGGCCATTTCCGGCTCGGCGGCCTGGGCCAGGCCTGCGGCCAGCAGCAGGGCGCTGGCCAGCAGGCTATGGCGAAGGTTCGGGTGCAGGTTCATGTCAAATCCTCTCCCGGCCTCAGAAGCGCCAGATCACGTCGACGAAGGCGCGGTGCATGTACGAGTCGGCTTCCTTGCCATAGGCGTCGCCTGGCTTGAACACACCGGCGCGCAGGCGCACCAGGGCCGAAGGCTCGTCGATCGACTGGCTGAGCGAGGCCGGCAGCAGGCCTTGCTTGAAGTACTTGGTCACGACCACGTCCATTTCCTGGCCGAGGTCTTTCTCGCCGTTGACCAGCGGGCGGTTCACGCCGCCGTCGTCGACCACCGCGTTGATGCCGCTGGAGCCGATGTTCTGCTTGCCGTCGACGCGCCAGAACTTGTGGTAGATGAGGCTGGCGTCGTAGTCGTCGCGCAGCTGCCAGGAGGTGAACAGGGTGGCTGCCTGCAGGTTGCCCAGCTCGCCGCGGAAGGCCTCGCCGAAGCGGTGCACGCGCGAGCGGGTGCCGGTGAAGTTGGAGCGGTTGCTCTCAAGGCCGGTCTGCTCGAAGTTGTTCGAGCCGTCGCTGCCACCGCCGCCGCTGCCTCGGGCGTAGGCCGCGCCGACCTGCCAGTTGGGGTCCAGGCGCAGGCGGATGCCAAGGTCGGTGGCCCAGGCATTGACGTCGCCGCTCTGCTTGCCGGTAGCGACCTGGTCGTTGCCCACTGCCTGGCTGCTGAGGGTGTCGCGGTCGCCGGTCAGCCAGGTAAGGCTGCCCCAGTAGTTGACGGTGTGGTCGTTGCGCCAGTTGTAGGCGTCGCTGTTGGCTTCCAGGCCCAGCCAGGTGAGATCGCCCGTGCGGGTCTTGTCGAGGGCGTCGACGGTTTCGCCGGGGCTCTTCAGGCTGCCGCTGTCGTGGGTGTGGTGGGCGCGCACGCCGACCCAATGGCCGGGCGTCCACTGGGTGGCGACGTTGCCGAAAATGTGCGTGCGGTCCTTGTCTTCCGGGGCCAGCTCGGTGAGGTCGGTGCGGTATTCGCTGAAGCGCTGGGCCACGCCCAGGTCGGCCTTGAGCAGGGTGGTGTCGAAGGTCCAGTTCAGTGCTTCGATGTTGGTGTCGCGCCACATGCCATCGTCGCTGCGCAGGCGCTGGCGGCCCAGGCGCAGTTGCTCGCCGGGGTAGGCGGTGAGGCCGCTGTAGCCGACCCAGAACTCGCGCATGGCCAGGTAGCTTTTGTCCGGCTTGCGGCTGTCGTCGCCATTGTCGGTGGTGCTGCCGTCGTCGTTCTGGCGCAGGGTGTCGGTTTCGATGATGTCGGTGGCGGTGACCGCCTGGCCCATGGCGAAGGCGCTCCAGTTGCCACGCTCGCCGTACACCCAGGGGCGCAGGTCGAGGCCGAGGCCGTTGACGTCGCCGCCGGAGCGGGTGCCCAGGTCGCGGTCGTCCTCGGACTGGCCGGTGATCTTCACATCCAGGCCGAAGTTCTTCTGTGCGGTTTCGGCTGCCAGGGTCGGCATCGACCACAACAGGGCGAAACTCAGGCCGATGCCGGCTTTCACGAAGGGGTTGAGCGTCATAGCGAATCCTCGGCGTCTACGGCTGTTTCGTCGTCTTGCAGGGCCTCGATGGCCAGGGTGCTGTTGGCGCCCTGGAACAGGCTGCTGCGCGCCTGTTTTTCCTGTGCCAGCAGTTGCTGGGCCTGGCTGCGCTGCTCGGGCGTGAGCTGCTGGTCGAGCTGCTGCAACAGCTCGCTCGACTGCGGCGTGGGGTTGACCTGCGACAGCTGGGCGAACACCCAGGCATTGGTGGGCGCGGGGCGGATGCCATGGCCTTCGCTGAACAGCTGGGCGAGGGCGTAATCGGCGCTGTTCTGCCCGCCACGGGCGGCGCTGAGCAGGTGATCGACGGCTTTCTGCGGCTCCACGCTGCCCAGGTAGCCACGGCGGTAGAGCTGGCCGAGGTAGTAGTCGGCGCTGACTTCACCGGCGTCGGCGGCGGCCTGCAGGTGCTGCTCGGCCTTGGCGGCATCGGCCGGCACGGTCTTGCCTTCGTAGTAGAGGCGGCCCAGCAGCAGTTCGGCGCGCGGCTGTTCGGCTTTGCGGCCCTTGTCGATGTAGGCCAGCAACTGGTCGGTGTCGCCCAGTTCGGGGAAGTCGTAGAGCAGCTGCGCCAGGCTCACCCAGGACGCCGGGTTGGCCGGGGCGACTTGCTCCAGCAGGGCCTTGGCGGTCTTCTCGTCGGTCTGGCCGAGGCTGCGGTCGGCCAGCACGCGGGCGACGCTGTCGACCCGGGTGGCCGGCACCGTGCCACGGGCGTAGGCGGCCTTGAGCTGCTCAAGCAGGGCGGCCTGTTGTTCGGGCTGGGCGCGTTTCTGGTAGACGGTGGCCAATTCGACGTAGCAGATGTCGGTGGTGGCCAGCGCGGCCTTGCAGATTTTTTCCACCTCGCCAAGGTGCTGGTCGTAGCTGCCCTGGGTGCGGTACAGCAGTACCTGGGCCAGGCCCGCCTCGGGGTTGCCGGCGGCGCGCCACTGGTCGATCTGCTGTTGGGCGTTGACCTTGGGGAAGCTCTGCGGGTACTGCAGGTAGAGCATCGCCAGCGGGATCAGGGTGTTGCCTTCGCCTTGCAGCGCGGCCTGTTTGAGCAGGCGCTCGGCCTCCTCGCGCTCGGCCTGGGTGCTGTCGGGCTTGGCCACCAGCAGGCGGCCAAGGCGGGCCTGGGCGCGGGGCGAGGTGGCGGCTGCCGCGCGGTAAGTGGCCTCGGCCTGCTTGAGCTTGGCCGGCTCGCGGGTGGCCACCTGGATATCGGCCAGGCCCACTTGCGCGTCGCTGTAGCCCAGGTCGGCCAGGGCCTTGTAGTTGCGCTCGGCGGTGGCGGTGTCGCCGCGTTTGAGCGCTTCATTGGCCAGGCGCTGGTCGGGCAGGCCGGCGCAGCCGGCCAGGGTGATGGCCAGGGCCAGGGTGCATAGCCCGAGGCTGATGCAATCACTGTGGGAGCCGGCTTGCCGGCGATTGGCCAGTGCAGGCGCTACATCCGTTGGGCGAGTGCTGCGCACTCGATCGCCGGCAAGCCGGCTCCCACAGGTATCGGGGTGTCTGCTGGTCATCGGCATGATCCTCTTACAGCCCGCGGGCCACGGCCTTGTCGATCAGCCAGTTCAGCGACGGGCCACGGTCGCTGTTGACCGCGGCCGGGCGGCCGGCGAGTTCGGCCGGCAGGCCGTCGTCGGGCTTGATCTGCACGCGGATGTCCGAGGCCAGGTTGTCGGTGTCCAGGCTGGTGCTGCCGACGATGCGGCCGCTGCGCACTTCGTCTTCGCCGGCGATCTGGAAGTTGACCCGGGTGCCCGGCTTCACTTCGTCGAACTGGCGGTAGCTGAAGCGCGCTTCGACCATCGGGTTGCTGGTCCGCGGGATCAGCGCGAACACCGGCTGGCCTTTGCTGGCGTACTGGCCGTCATCCACCAGCTGGCGCGACACCACGCAATCGCACGGGCTGGTGAGGGTGCCGGAAAGCTGCTTGCCGAACAGCTCCTCGACCTTGGCCGGCTCCAGCTGCGCGTCGTCCAGGTGGCCTTTGAGCAGGTCGAGCATGCTGGTGTTGAAGGTCGCCAGCGGTGCGCCCTTGGCCACCGGGGTGCCGTTCTCGACCAGGCTCTGCACGCTGCCGTCACGGGGCATGGTGACGGTGGTGGTGGGGACCGCGACCACGCCGGCTTCGGCATGGCTGACGAAGTACAGGCCGTACAGCGACTTGGCGACGAAACCAAAGGCCACCAGGCCGACCACGAATACGCCGGCGGTGACGGTGACCGCCCGCAGGCGACCGAAGGCCGAGAGGCCGGAGCCTGTGTTGTTCTGCTTGCGCGCCTTGGTGAAGTTGTCGCGTTGCAGGGTGCTGAGCACGTCGCCGACGCTGATCAATTCACCGGACAGGTGGCTGGTGATGATGTGGCGCAGGGTGGCGATGTCGCGCGGCTCCAGGTTCTGGAACTCGGTGCCGGTGCGGCCGCTGTCGCGGCTGCTGGTGCGCACCAGCAGCTCGACGTCCATCGACAGCCCCAGGTTGTCGACCACGAACTGCAGACGCCCGCGCAGCACTTCGCCTTCGGCGAGGGGTTTCTTGGCGTGGAAGGACAGGCCCCCGGCGGAAAGATCGTCCACCTTCACATCGTGTGGCTCGCGGTTGCCGTCCAGGTAGCGCAGCTTGGCGGGGATGCGGACCCGGGCGTGCTGGCGCTGCGCTTCGGACTCATGCACGACATTGACGTTCACGGCGGTATTCATGGCGATTTCGTTCCTGTTATCCGATCCGGGTTGGGCTCACACGACCATGAACAGCACGGCGACGAAGATGCTCGCGGCCGAGAAGGTCATGGTCCGCGAGGACCAGGTGTTGAACCATTGTTGAAAGCTGGCGAGGTCGCGCTTGAGGGCAGTGGGCTGGCGGGTCCAGGACTGCCTGTCGAGGCGGAAGAACACGTAGATCTTCATCAGCGCGCCGACGATCTGGTTGTAATAGAGAATCAGCGGGTAGGCGGGGCCGACGCTGTGGCCCGAGCACAGCAGCATGATCGTCAGGATCAGGCGGGTGATGCCGATCCACAGCAGGTACACCAGCAGGAACTGCAGGCCGAACTTGAAGCTGGCGATCACCGCCACGGTCAGGCCCAGCAGGCTGGTCCACATCGACACGCGCTGGTCGAACAGCACGATGCTGGTGAACAGCCCCAGGCGCTTGAGGCCCAGGCCGAGGGCGCGGGAGTTCTGCCGCAGGTTGTTGCCGTACCAGCGGTACATCAGCTTGCGGCTGGCCTTGACGAAGCTCTTCTCCGGCGGGTGCTCGACCGTGTTGATCGCCGCGTCCGGCACGTAGAAGGTGTCGTAGCCCAGGCGCATCAGGCTGAACCAGCTCGACTTGTCGTCGCCGGTGAGGAACTTGAAGCGGCCCAGGCGCCAGTGCATCAGCGAGTCGCTTTCCACATCGGCGATGAACTCGGGGTCGGTCACTACGCTTGCGCGGAACATCGACATGCGCCCGGTCATGGTCAGCACGCGCTTGGAGAGGGCCATCGAGCACATGTTGATGTGGCGCTGGGCGAAGCGCAGCTTGTGCCACTCGCTCATGATGTAGCCGCCGCGCACTTCGCAGAATTCGTTGGTGGTCAGGCCGCCGACGTTTGGGTAGAGCTTGAACCAGGGCACGGTCTTGCGGACCACGCCCTCGCCGAGCACGGTGTCACCGTCGATCACCGCCACCACGGCGTGGTCGTCGGGCAGCATCCGCGAGATGGCGCGAAAACCGTAGGCCAGGCCGTCGCGCTTGCCGGTGCCGGCGATGCGCACGATGTCCAGGGCGACGTGGGCGGGCGGGTTGTACTTGGCCCACAGGCTCTTCACCAGCAGTTCGTCGGACTTTTCCACCAGCGAGCAGACCACGGTGGTGGGGAAGCCGCAGTCGATCGCCTCGCGGATCACCGAGCTGTACACCTGGGCGGTGGTCAGGGCGTCGATGCGAAAGCTGGTGACCATCAGGTACACGTGCGACGGGTCGGCCGCGGAGCCCAGCTTCTGCACCTTGCGGCGCAGGTAGGGGTAGACGATGTACAGGAAGATCATGCCGCGGATGAAATGGGTGGCGCCCATGGAGTAGCGCCAGATGCCGACAGCACCGACCAGGAAGATGAAGTGCTTCGACTGCGAATCGAAGATATCGCTGGGCAGGGCCAGGGCGATCAGCATGAGCAGGCTCATGTAGAGCAGCCAGCCGGCGCACTGCAACAGCACTGTCTGGAACCTTTGCATGTTCGGCATCCGTCGAGAATTCGGGGGTGGACGGGCGGCGCGCTGGGGAGGGACGCGCCGCCCGGCCGGGGTTACCAGCAGATACCTTCGGTACGGCTGGTGGTGCAGGTTGGCTTGCTCATGAACCCGACCAGGTCGATCACTTGCTTGCCTTCCGGCGCTTGCTGGGCGAGGGCGCGGAACTGCTCGTCACGGTTGCCCAGGACGATGATCTCGGCGTCGTTGACCACCTGCTCGAAGTTGGCGTTGAGCAGCGAGGAAACGTGGGGGATCTTCGACTCGATGTAGTCCTTGTTGGCGCCATGCACCCGGGCGTACTCGACGTTCTGGTCGTAGATGTCGAGCTGGTAGCCCTTGCCGATCAGGCGCTCGGCCAGTTCGACCAGCGGGCTTTCGCGCAGGTCGTCGGTACCGGCCTTGAAGCTCAGGCCGAGCAGGGCGACCTTGCGCTTGTCGTGGCTTTCGATGATGTCGAAGGCGTTCTGTACCTGGGATTCGTTGCTGCGCATCAGCGAGTCGAGCAGCGGTGCCTTCACGTCCAGGCTTGCGGCGCGGTAGGTGAGGGCGCGCACGTCCTTGGGCAGGCACGAGCCGCCGAAGGCGAAGCCCGGGCGCATGTAGTACTGGGACAGGTTGAGCACCTTGTCCTGGCAGACCACGTCCATCACGTCGCGGCCGTCGACGCCCACGGCCTTGGCGATGTTGCCGATCTCGTTGGCGAAGGTGACCTTGGTGGCGTGCCACACGTTGCAGGTGTACTTGATCATCTCGGCGACTTCGATCGGCTTGCGGATCACCGGGGCGTCGAGCTCTTCGTACAGTGCTTGCAGCACGTCGCCGCTGGCGCTGTCCAGTTCGCCGATGACGGTCATCGGTGGCTGGTCGTAGTCCTTGATCGCGGTACTTTCGCGCAGGAACTCGGGGTTGACCGCGACGCCGAAGTCGACGCCGGCCTTCTTGCCCGAGCAGTCTTCGAGGATCGGGATCACCACGTTCTTGACGGTGCCCGGCAGCACGGTGCTGCGCACCACGATGGTGTGGCGGCGGCTGGTGTCGCGCAGTACGTAGCCGATTTCGCGGCACACCGACTCGATGTATTCCAGGCCCAGGTCGCCGTTTTTCTTGCTCGGGGTACCGACGCAGATCATCGACACGTCGCTGGCACGGATGGCTTCGGCGAAATCGGTGGTGCCACGCAGGCGGCCATTGGCCACGCCCTGTTGCAGCAGTGCTTCCAGGCCCGGCTCGACGATGGGCGACTTGCCCCGGTTGATCAGGTCGATCTTGGTGCTGGACACGTCCACACCAATCACTTCATGGCCGCGTGCCGACAGGCAACCGGCACAGACTGCACCCACATAACCCAAACCAAAGATGCTGATACGCATCGTATTCACCTCGTGTGTTTATCACGCCAGCCCTTCTTCGAAAGAGCCAGCCGGGTTGATTGACCAGCAGTTTTCGGGCGCACGGCTCCCTGGCGAATTGACACTTCACCGTGCGCAGGCATGAATAAATCCGGAGCGCAGAAAGTTATGCACTCAACGTTGGCATGCTAAGGCCAGTATTAAAAAGGCGTGCCCTGAAATGCAGCCGTCTTTATTGCAGTTCGCCGTATGCGTACTGCTGTGCTTGTTCTTTCAAGTGGATAAATCCTTTGAAATCAACCACTAGGACGTATGTTATGGGCGCTTCTCTCCTGCATGGATAATGGCTTTTGGCACTTCCTGTACCGCCTTTGAAGTTTGTTGGTTGTGCGCGATAGCGGCACTTTGTCATCTGTAAGTCATCTCTCACGCTGCGGCGCTTGAAACTTGTTACGGGTGCTATGAGCCATGCGGCGCGGTAGAAGTTCCTGGCCGGGTTCGGCGCGGATGAAAGATTTCTAAATATTTTTTCAGTGGCAAATACTTTCACTTTGATGGCACGCGCTAGTTTCACCCCCGTCTATAAAGGGCGAAAACCAAGCGGGATGGTTATATGCCAGCATTCGAAAATATTTTTCAAAATTCGTCAAAAAAGTACGAACGGTCTTATGGCGTTTTGCGATAAAGGTATGAGTGGTGGTTTTTTGGCGTCTGAAAAATGGCTTTTCTGGGCGTGCCCCATGCTGGGCTGCCAATGCACGGGCGGGCCACCCCCGCTCCCCGGCGGTGGGGGGCGCGGGCTGCCCCCGCGATGAAAAATCAGCCTTCGGCGTGATCGCGCAGGAACACCAGGTGATCGGGCTTGGACTGCTCGGCGCTGTAGTAGTAGCCCTGCACATCGAAGCGCTTGAGCTGCTCGGGATCGTTGATGCGCTGCTCGATCACGAAGCGGCTCATCATCCCGCGGGCCTTTTTGGCGTAGAAGCTGATGATCTTGTACTGGCCGTTCTTCAGGTCCTTGAAGTCGACATTGATCACCCGCGCTTTCAAGGCGCTCTTCTTCACCGCGCTGAAGTATTCGTTGCTGGCCAGGTTGAGCAGCACGTCGTCACCCTGTTCGGCCAGGGCCTGGTTCAGCCACTCGCTGATGCGCGTGCCCCAGAAGGCATAGAGGTCCTTGCCGCGGGCATTGGCCAGCTTGGTGCCCATTTCCAGGCGGTAGGGTTGCATCAGGTCCAGCGGGCGCAGCAGGCCGTACAGGCCGGAGAGCATGCGCAGGTGGTCCTGGGCATAGCTGAAGTCGTCTTCGCCGAGGCTTTCGGCGTCCAGGCCGGTGTACACATCACCCTTGAACGCCAGCAGCGCCTGCTTGGCGTTGGCCGGGGTGAAATCCGGAGTCCAACTGCCGAAGCGCGCGGCATTGAGGCCGGCGAGCTTGTCGGAGAGGTGCATCAGTTCGCTGATCTGGGCCGGCGACAGCTCGCGCAACTGCATGATCAACGCCTGGGAGTCGTCCAGGTACTGGGGCAGGGTGTAGCGCTGGGTTACCGGCGGGGTGTCGTAGTCGAGGGTCTTGGCGGGGGAAATCACCGTCAGCATCGGGTCGGCTCCTGGAATCAATCGGCGGATTCTACGGGGCTGGCGGGGCAACGCCAAACTATGGCGACGATAGCCTGGGCACATGGCCACGGAGTTTCGCCGGGTGTCGCGCTATAGTGCGCGGCATGCCTTCATGGAGACCGTTCATCGTGCGTATCGCTATTGCCCTGCTGGCCGGGCTGCTGAGCCTGGGCGTGCAGGCCGCCCCTGCAGATTTCGTCAGCTTCGAGCGCAGCCTGTGGCCCGAGAAACTCGACAGCCCGGCGTTGTTCGACGTGGCCTCGCGCGCGGAGATCCTTTCGTTTGCCAGGGTGCTGCAGGAAAGCGAGATGCTCGATGAGCAGGCGCTGGCGGAGCGCCTGGGCTTGCGCCAGGTCAACCTGCCGGTGATCCGTGCGCTGCGGGCGCGCATGTGGCAGCGGCTGTGGAGCAACTATCAGCAGGCGCAGCAGAGTTGCGAGCAGGATGCGTCGTTTTGCTATCCGCTGGAATCAATGGCTGATTTACGCATGAAGTCGGCCACATTCGCCGCGGAAGTCGGCAAGTTCTACGCCGTTTGGATCGAGCCCAGCCACCAGTTCCACACTCGCTACCTGGACGAGCTGCTGCGCAAGGCGGCGGTGTTCCCGCAGACCTCCAGCGAGGTGGAAAAGCTGTCCGCGCGCGAGCGAAACGGCGATGAGCTCAACGACCGCATGTTCCTCCTGAGCTTCGTCGGCGGCCCCGGTCCTGTGGGCGGCAACACCGATGGCCTGGCCGACTATCTGCGCCGGCAGAAGCTCGACGGCATCTTCTTCGTGCTGGGCAATCGGCTGCAACAGCGTCGTGACAGTGGGGCGCTGGCCGGGCTGTATGCAGGCCAGTGCGTGGGCATCCAGGGCTGGGAGTACCGCTCCCATGCCCAGTGGCAGGGTTGGCAGGACTCGCTGCGGCGCAGCCAGGCGCGGGTTCAGGCGGACCTGCCAGCGCAATATGTGCCGTTGTTCCGCCCGCCCTACGGGCAGCGGCGCGGGGATGGCGAGGCGTTCATGGCCAGCCAGCGGTTGCGGGTGTCGTTGTGGGATATCGATGCCCAGGATGACGGGCCGTTGACCGCCGAGGCTTCGGCGCAGCGGGTGATGACCCTGATGCTGCTGTGGCGCAAGGGGGTGATCCAGTTCCGCGACCACCTGCCCAAGGCGCAGCCGGCGCTGGAGTGGCTGTTGCAGCATACGGCGCAGAGCGGGATTGGTTGGGAGGGGTGTCGGGAGTATGGGGTGGTGGAGTAGGTTTGGCTGGTGATTGCGTGGTGGCGGCTAGGTGTGGGGCGATGGATTTGCAGCGCCTATGAGATCGAGCGCCGCCCGCGCGGCGCATCGCTGGCAAGCCAGCTCCCACATTTGTTTCGGGCCAATTATGTCTGTGAAGGTACCGCTGCCTGCCTTGGTGCATGTCTTGAGTCCGGCGAGGCGCCAGTGGTGCCCACCTCAATATCGAGTCGAACCAACAAGGCGGACAGTGATGAACTTGCTGGAGTGATTGGCCCGAAACAGATGTGGGAGCTGGCTTGCCAGCGATGCGCCGCGCGGGCGGCGCTCGATCTGATAGGCGCTGCAATGTCCGAACGGATCGCCAAAAAATCCAGCCAAAACACCGCATTTGATCTCTGAGCGTAGTCCTACCCAACCCTCACGCCAAGCCCTGTTCGTCAATCGGAAAAATAAACTTCATCTGTGCGTAAAAAGACTTTTTACCGTCATGGTTTTTGCGGTATCAAGGAACCAGACAGCCGAAACCTGCAGCACAGGTGGCGTCATCCACGCCAGCCTTGCCAGGTGAAATCCCCGCCCGTAACAACGCGGATACGGGGGAAACGGCAGTCACTTTGCGGCGCAGCCGTATGCGCCGTGTGGCTTTCACATAAGGTGACCGAGTATGGATGACCAAGGACGCAACCCTTCCTCCAACCAGCCAATCCTGTATGTGCTCGATACCAACGTCCTGATTCACGACCCTAACGCCCTGCTCAACTTCGAGGAGCACCACGTCGCCTTGCCGATGACGGTGCTGGAGGAACTCGACAAGCTCAAGACCGGTAAACACACCATCGCCGCCGAATGTCGCCAGGCCATCCGCCTGATCGACCAGACCCTGGGCGACGCCTCGCCCAGCGATGTCGAGAAGGGTGTCCCGATCCAGCGCGGCAAGAGCGGGCCCAAGGGCTTCCTGTCCATCCTCATGAGCACGCGCAACGAGCCGAACCGCCTGCTCCCCGAAAACCTTGCCGACAACATCATCATCAACCAGTTGCTGGACCTGCGCGCCAAGCGCCCGGACCTGGACGTGGTGCTGGTCACCAAAGACATCAACATGCGCCTGAAGGCGCGCGCCTGCGGGATTGCCGCCGAGGACTACAGCACCGACCAGCTGGTCGACGACGTGTCCTTGCTGTCCAAGGGCTACCACTCGGTCACCGGCTCCTTCTGGGACCGGGTCAGCAAGGTCGACACCCGTCAGGAGCGGGGCCGCACCTGGCACCGGGTACAGATGATCGACAACCTGCCGGCTGTGCACATCAACGAGTTCATCATCGATGAGCAGGGCTTCGTCGGTTGGGTCAAGGGCATCCGCGACAGCGAACTGCTGCTGCTCGACCTGCACCAGGAGCCGCTGCTGCACCAGGAGGCCTGGGGCCTGAAACCGCGCGACATCCATCAGAGCCTGGCGCTGTTCGCCTTGCTCGACCCGGATATCCACCTGGTCAACCTGACCGGCGCGGCCGGTTCCGGCAAGACCATCCTGGCACTGGCCGCGGCCATCGAGCAGACCATGGTCAGCAAGCGCTACCGGCGCATCATCGCCACCCGCAGCGTGCAGGGGCTGGACCAGGAGATCGGCTTCCTGCCGGGCACCGAGGCGGAGAAGATGGAACCTTGGCTGGGCGCCATCACCGACAACCTCGAAGCCTTGCACATGGATGACGAGAGTACCCACGGCAGCGTCGAGTACATCCTCGAAAGGGTCCCGCTGCAGTTCAAGTCGATGAACTACATCCGCGGGCGCAGCTTCCAGCAGAGCCTGATCCTGATCGACGAGTGCCAGAACCTCACCCCGCACCAGATGAAAACCATCATCACCCGTGCCGGTGCCGGTTCCAAGGTGGTCTGCCTGGGCAACCTGGCGCAGATCGACACCCCCTACCTGTCGGCCACCAGTTCCGGGCTGACCTACCTGACCGAACGCTTCAAGGACTTCCCCCACGGCGTGCACATCACCCTGCAGGGTGTGCCGCGCTCGGTACTGGCCGAGTACGCCGAGTCGCATCTGTAACACTTCGCGGGGCAAGTCGCATCGGCATTCCCTCGATGCGACTTGCCCCGCGATGCCCTCTGCTCAAACCTGACCCACGGGTTTACACTCTGCTTTCCCTTCACAGGAGCAGAGCTGTGCTGACTCATCTTGATTCCCAGGGGCGCGCCAACATGGTCGACGTCACTGAAAAAGCCGTGACCGCACGCGAGGCGCTGGCCGAGGCGCGGGTGCGCATGTTGCCGGCCACCTTGCGCATGATCGTCGATGGCGAACACCCCAAGGGTGACGTGTTCGCCGTGGCGCGTATCGCTGGCATCCAGGCGGCGAAGAAGACCAGTGACCTGATCCCGTTGTGCCACCCGTTGATGCTCACCAGCGTCAAGGTCGAGCTGGCGGCCGAGGGCGAGGACGTGGTGCATATCGTCGCGCGCTGCAAGCTGGCCGGGCAGACCGGGGTGGAGATGGAAGCGCTGACTGCGGCCAGTGTCGCCGCGTTGACCATTTACGACATGTGCAAGGCGGTGGACAAAGGCATGGTCATCGAGCAGGTGCGCCTGCTGGAGAAGGTCGGCGGCAAGAGCGGCCACTACAAGGTGGAGGGGTGATGAAGGTCAAGGTCATGTATTTCGCCCGCTATCGCGAATTGCTGGGCGTCGATGTCGAGCGGGTCGAGGGCACCTTCAAGGTGCTGGACGATGTGCGCCAGGCCTTGGTGGCCAAGGGCGGGCAGTACGCCGTGCTGGCCGAGCAGAACCTGATGTGCGCGCGCAACGAAGAGCTGTGCAGGCTCGATGAGCCGTTGGAGGAGGACGATGAAGTCGCGTTCTTCCCGCCGGTGACCGGAGGCTGACCATGGCCGTACGTGTGCAAGAGGCGGCGTTCGACCCGGGGTTCGAGGTCAACGCCATGCACGCCGCCAACGTCGGCGTGGGTGCGGTGGTCGGCTTTGTCGGCTATGTGCGCGATTTCAACGATGGCCAGGAGGTGGCGGGGATGTTCCTCGAGCACTACCCCGGCATGACCGAGAAGGCCCTGGCCAAGATAGTGGTCGAGGCCGAGCAGCGCTGGCCGCTGCTCAAGGTCGAGGTGCTGCACCGCATCGGTGCGCTGGAGCCGGGCGAGCCGATCGTGTTCGTCGGCGTGGCCAGCGCACACCGCCAGGCGGCATTCGACGCCTGCAATTTCATCATGGATTACCTCAAGACCCGGGCGCCGTTCTGGAAGAAAGAGCAGACCGGCGACGGCCCGCGCTGGGTCGAGGGCAAGCAGAGCGATGAGGACGCGGCCCGGCGCTGGTGAGGCGTGCTTGCCTGTCTTTTACGGGGGCAGCCCTTCAAGGTAATTCGAATCTGACGTTGACTTGAGACCGCTGGGGCTGCTTTGCAGCCCTTTCGCGACACAAGGCCGCTCCTACAGGTAACCGAGATCGCCTGTAGGAGCG